>JBJELO010000092.1:0-13218 GCA_051879195.1 Lachnospiraceae bacterium | reverse complement strand
GGCGGCATATTCAGCGCCAGAATCAGACCGGTAACGGCTGCGGAGTAATCTCCGATGGTAATGGGTCTTTTTACAATCTTTTCATATACATATTCAGCCAGCACACTGGCTGCAATTGAAACCACAATAATCAGAATCGCATTGATTCCGACAGAAGCTCCCATGTTGACGAAAGCGTTAACCACGCCGACAACGGTCGCAGGGATCATGGCGATTACTACATCACGCATAATAGAAGAAGTGGAATCTTTACTTCGAACATGGGGTGATGCAGATACATTCAGCTTTTTGTTCACTTTCTACACCTCTTTCTATTTTTTCTTTCTGCCTTCGGCTCTTGCCTGAGCAAATGCCTGAGTCAGACGGCGTTTTGCAGGACATACGAAGGTACAGCTGCCGCATTCGTAGCATTCCATACCACCGATCCGTTTGAAGCCTTCAATGTCGTTGCGCAGCGCATATTCGATCATCATCTGAGGCACCAGATTGGAAGGACAGGCTTCCACACAGCGTCCGCACCGGATGCAGGCTGTCGGTTCCATGGCAGCCACATCGTCATGTGACAGGAACAGCATCGCTGAAGAAGTCTTGGTAACGGGCACATTGATGTCAAACAGTGCCTTGCCCATCATGGGACCGCCGGAAATAACTTTCTCAGGTTCACAGGTCAGTCCGCCGGCTTCTTCCACAAGTTCAGCGTAATTGGTACCTGTTCTTACCTCGAAGTTCTGAGGTGTCTTTACACAGTCTCCGGTAATCGTTACGATACGGCGGATCAGCGGGATATTCTCCGCAACGGCATTGTAAATGGAAATAACGGTATCCACGTTATCCACTACACAGCCCATGTCCGCAGGCAGAATCGCGGAATGCACTTTTCGTCCTGTGCACGCATAGATCAGCGCACGCTCAGCACCCTGGGGATATTTGGTTTTCAGAGGCTGCACTTTAATGCGGGGCTCATTCGCCGTCATCTGGGTAAGCTTTTCAATACAGTCCGGTTTGTTGTCTTCAATACCGATCACACCCTGTGCTTTGTCGAACAGCTGAAGCAGAATCTTCAGACCACCGATCAGTTTTTCAGGCTGTTCAAGCAGCATACGGTAATCGGAAGTCAGATAAGGCTCACACTCTGCTGCATTGACCAGAACATAATCGATGGCGTTGTCGTCCTTGGGAGTAATCTTGACATGGTTCGGGAAACCTGCACCGCCCATACCAACAATGCCGGCATCCTTTACAATGTCACGGATCTCCTGCTTGGACAGTTTGGTGTAGTCTCTCTTCTCGCCAAATCCTTCTACCGCTTCATACTTGCCGTCATTTTCAACAATAATGCACTGGCACATATTGCCGCCCGGTAACAGACGGGGCTCGATTGCCTTTACAGTACCTGATACAGAGCTGCAGATATGTGCGGAAATAAATGCACTTGCTTCTGCAATGCGCTGTCCCACCAGAATGTGGTCTCCCTTGTTAACAATCGGTTTGGAAGGGGCGCCAAGATGCTGGGACATGGCATAAACAAGCTCGCCTTTAGGCAGCACAACCTTGACCGGACGATCCTTGGAGAGATCTTTTCCATCATAGGGATGGGTACCACCCTTGAATGTAGCTAAATTCATCTGTCATCCTTCTCCTTTACATAATATTAAAATTAACATACCGCTGCGGACGCCATCCGGATAAAGACATACACATGCACCACTCAGCATGCCGGCGCATGTCTTTATCCCGATATTTTGTAGGAATCTGTCACATATCCCCAACACAAACCCCTGAACAAAATTGCCTGCAGTTTTATGCATTTTTGCAGATTTTATCGCAAAATGCCATACGTATGTGAACATTATAACATAAATACAATTTAATACAACCTGAAATTTTACTCATTGTTTATAATTTCTTTCTTTTCATTTTATTTTTTCTCCGAAAAAAACGTTAGCTTGTCACAACTTTTTTTATTTCAGAAGTCTTTTATTTGTAGTATTACTACAATTTTAAGGCTGTTCAAAGTCTTTTTTTGACAATTGATTAACAATTCCTCCATGGTTGTATCAAATTTTATACAATCCAATCGTTTTTTTAATCCAGATTTTTCCAGACTGTTTGTATAACTATTACAATTTTATTTCTGACAAAAGCACAATTTACGTAAAAATATACAGAAGACCTTTATGCACAATTTTACAGTCCTTTTGTTTTTCTGGTGCAGGCCTGCATCGCTTCTATGATACTGCTGCGGAATCCTTTTTCTTCCAGAACACGGACTGCTTCAATGGTGGTTCCTGCGGGAGAACATACCATGTCTTTCAGTTCGGCAGGATGTCTGCCGGTCTCCAGAACCATCTTTGCGCTGCCGTAAACCGCCTGTGCCGCAAAGGTATAGGCCTGCGCCCTGGGCATTCCGTCTGCCACAGCTGCATCTGCCATGGCTTCGATCATCATGAATACATAAGCCGGTGAGCTGCCGCTGACTGCTACTGCCGCATCCATCAGACTTTCGGGAATGATCGTCGCCTTCCCGCAGCACCGAAGCACAGTCAGCGCTTCTTCCAGATTCTCCTCTGTTACAAGAGAACCGGGACTGACTACAATATTGCCCTCTCCCACCAAAGCCGGGGTATTGGGCATGGTACGGACGATCTGTAGTTTCTTTCCAAAAGCAGCCGCCAGTCGCTCCAGACTCCATCCGGGTGCAATGGTAATGATCAGTTTATCCATATCAACATCATCCCGGATCTCATCAATAACTGATTCATAAAACTGCGGCTTCACGGAAAGAAACAGAATATCTGCTTCGCGGGCTGCTTCACGGTTATCTGTGGTGGTACGGATTCCCATGGAATCCGCTGCTTTTTTCAGCTGTGCCTTATTTTTATCCGAAGCAATCACATGGGCACCATCCACATATCCCTCTGCAATGATGCCTCCCATAATTGCACCGCCCATATTGCCGCATCCGATAAATCCTATTGTCTTCATAAATTATTCCTCCTGATCTTCCTGCAGACCGTTTGCCCGGGGCTTCTGACGATCCGTTTCTGTCTTTTCTGTCTTTTCTGACTTTTCTGCGTATTCTGCAGTTTTCGTTTTTTCTGTTTTTTCCGCTGTTTCTGCAGTTTCTACGCTTTCCGCTGTTTCTGCACCTTCCGCTGCCTCTTCAGTTTCTGCTCCATCTGCTGCTTTCACATCTTCTGCTGCCTTTTCAGGTATTTTCATCTCCGGAAGCTGCTCCAGAGAGTCCATCCCGAAGCGGCGCAGAAATTCTTTTGTTGTGACAAACAGCATGGGGCGTCCCGGCGCATTCAGTCTTCCCGCTTCCCGGATCAGACCGTATTCCACCAGACGGCTCACCGCGTGGTCGGAAGAAACCCCCCGGATTCTGCTGATTTCTGCCTTCGTCACAGGCTGCCTGTATGCAACAATGGACAGTGTCTCCAGAACGGTATCTGTAAGAACCGGCTTCTCCGGCATAGCCGCCACTGTTATAAGATTTTCATAAAACTCCGGTTTTGTACAGAGCTGATAACTTCCCTCCAGCTCGATCAGATGAATCCCGCGCGCCTGCGTTTCATAGGAATCCCGCAGATATCCGATTACTTCACGGGTTTCAGACACATCTGTTTTCAAAGCGCTGGCCAGCACCTGAAGGCTTACCGGCTCTCCCATGGCAAACAGCACCGCCTCCGCCGCCGCTGCCAATTCTGCTTTTTTATCCAAACCTATCCCTCCAAATTGATCAATATTCCGTCTCCGCTGTCTGCATCATCAATACTCCGTAATCTCCGCCAGCGCTTCTTCGGAAAGCTCGCGCATACCGTCTGCGGCTTCCAGATAAATATCTCCAAACCGTTCTTCCTGAGTAATCACAATCTGTCCCGCTTTCATCAGTTCCAGCATGGCAAGGAAAGTGACCACCACTTCAAAGCGGCTTCCTTCCTCCAGCACTTCGCTGAACCAGAAATGATGCTGCTCTTTCAGACGCTTTGTCAGACCGGCAATACGATCTCCTACCTTCAGAGGTTCCCTGCGGATTTTTCCGAAATTGCTCCTGACCGGATCCCGCATCTGTTCCTGTCTGCGCATCAGCATCTGAAACACCTTATGCAGACGTTTCATATCCACGCCTTCCAGCAGTTCATCCAGATTCACCGGTTCCTTATAAGCACGCACTTCTTCCGGCAGCTGCTCTTTCCGGTACGCACTGTCTCCGCTCAGTTCTTCCTGTTCTTCCAGAACCTGTGATATTTCCTGGAACATCTTATACTCCAGAAGCCGCCGTACCAGTTCTTCTCTGGGATCTTCCGCATCTTCCCCTCCTTCCTCTTCGCCGGGAAGCAGGGAACGGGCTTTCAGATACAGCAGCGTCGATGCCATAACCAGAAATTCACTGTTGGAATCCAGATCAGGCTCCATATTCTCCAGACAGGCCATGTACTGATCTGTCAGCAGCCCGATGGGAATATCATATATATCTATCCTGTTTTTTTCTATCAGATGCATCAGCAGATCAAGAGGTCCTCTGAATACCTTCAAATCAAATTCCAGCTGCAACTCTTCACCACCTGTAGTAGTATTACGGACCAGTCTGCCTGATCCAACTGCTATATAGTATCATACAAACTGTCGAAAAGTCTACCTGTTTTCCAAACCGGACCTGTGCGGACACAAAAAAAGGTTAAGAACCTCCTGTAAGATTCTTAACCTTTTTCATATGAAAGCTCTGAGCTTTCATCGTCTTCTTTCAGTGATTTCATAAATTCAATGAAGTGCTTCCTCTGATTTTCATTCATACACTGATACAGTTCCAGAAATTCCATGTCTTCCTGTGTAAGAACTACCGGATCGCCATCTTCTGCCACCAGCTGTGACAGGGTCACACCAAATGCCTGACAGATCCGATCGAGAGTTGCCAGATTCGGAATCTGATTCCGTCTGTACCAGGTAGAGATCGTCCCCTGGGAAATATCCGCCCGTTTCCCCAGCTCATATTCTGTCCAGTGCCGTTCGCACCTCATCCTCAGAATCCGACCCAGAATATCAACCATATATATCACCCATTTTCATAATGGATTTATGATAATCAATCGCAAAATACAATAACATACTTAAATTCGTTCACATTTTACGAAAAGAAGAACTATCGGATATCAGGATGTATCCGGCTTCCTCTGTGATTTATATGGCTGTGATTTATATGGCCGTGTTTCATATGGATGTGTTTCTACTGTTTCAGGTAATTTCTCATGACCTTCAGTGCATTTTTCTCCAGGCGGGATACCTGTGCCTGGGAAATATGAATTTCATCTGCTACTTCCATCTGTGTTTTTCCTTCAAAAAAGCGAAGATTGATGATATGACGCTCCCGCTCGGGAAGACGTTTCATTGCTTCATTCACTGATATTTCATCAACCCACCGTTCTTCCCTGTTTTTCTTGTCGCCGATCTGGTCCATCACATACAGCGTATCACCCCCGTCCGAATAGACCGGTTCATGGAGACTGACCGGGCTCTGCAGAGCATCCAGTGCAAATACGATCTCCGAAGCTTCCAGCCCGGCTTCTTTGGCAATCTCTTCTATGGAAGGTTCCTTTGAATTTTTCTTTATGAGATTTTCTTTGGCATACATGGCTTTGTAAGCCATATCCCGCAATGAACGGGATACCCGGATGCTGTTGTTGTCCCGCAGATAACGCCTGACTTCTCCGATAATCATAGGTACTGCATATGTTGAGAATTTCACATTCTGTGTAATATCAAAATTATCAATTGCCTTGATCAGACCGATGCATCCGATCTGAAACAGATCATCCACATTTTCACCCGAAGAGGAAAAGCGCTGGATCACACTCAGTACCAGACGCAGATTTCCTTTTATATATTCTTCTCTGGCCTGCCGGTCGCCTGCCAGAATCTTTTCAAATAGCGCTTCTTTTTCCTTTTCCTTCAGAACCGGAAGCTTTGCCGTATTTACTCCACAGATTTCTACTTTGTACAGTGCCATCTTTTACCTCCGCATGATCACCTGTTTCCAGGTCTGTGAACTTGTAAAGCAGAGATACCGGAAGCTCCTGCCCTGTATGTTTATGTTTCTGTCAGGCAGGCATCTTTCTGTTCGATATTCTGCATCAAACCCTGATACGGAACAGAATCCGTTTCAGCGGTTATGTACATCATGTGCGGTTATGGCATCTGTTATGCTGTTTTTGGGCAGTCAGTATCTGGAAATCAGGAAAAACGGATCATCTCCTTTTTCAGGCGCCCGATGATTTTTTTCTCCAGACGCGAGATATAGGACTGGGAAATCCCCATTCTGTCTGCTACTTCTTTCTGAGTCATTTCACGGTTTTCCTGCTGGTCAAGCCCGTACCGGAGCTGAACGATCTTTTTCTCTCTGGGCGTCAGCGCCTCAATGGCATGATTCAGAAGCCTCCTTTCCACTTCATCCTCAACGCCCCGGCTCACCTCATCATCATCAGTCCCCAGGATATCGCCAAGAAGCAGTTCATTGCCGTCCCAGTCGATGTTCAGCGGTTCATCAATGGATACCTCATAGCGGAGTCGGCTGTTTTTACGCAGGTACATGAGAATTTCATTTTCGATGCAGCGGGAAGCGTAGGTTGCCAGTTTGTTCTTTTTCCCGCTGTCAAAGGTGTTGATTGCCTTGATCAGACCGATGGTTCCTATGGAAATCAGATCCTCTACTCCCACCCCTGTATTGTCAAATTTCTTGGCAATATACACAACGAGGCGAAGATTATGTTCAATGAGTTTGCTGCGCGCTTCCATACTGCCGCCGTTTTCCAGCTGACTGATATATTCCGCCTCCTCCTCCGGCGAAAACGGCGCAGGAAGAATATCGCTCCCCCCGATATAATGAACGTCACCGCCCTGATGCATACAGAAATTGCGAATTGCAGGGATAATCTTCAGCTGCATTTGTCCCGGTAAACCAAATTTGATAATCATATACACCCTCCCTTTTGATGAATACCGGCCTCCAGATCGGGATGAAGCAGCATCTGCCATCGGCCGCTGCGATCCAGCTTCTGGTCTGTCAGTCCGATTTTCTGATTTCTTAGTTCCATCTTTTTTCCGTTGTCAAGAATCAGCAGCTGTTCCGCCTGCAGAACCATGAGCAGTCCGTGTGGATTTCCCAGGGATGCGTACGGTACAAAAGTGATCCGTTCCGGCTCTTTTTCGAAAATCTGTTCTTTCTGCTGTTCCTTCAGTATGCTTTTCTGCTCCACAATATGGACAGGCAGTCCGCTCAACGGATCATAAAGGTTGTTTCCGGTGTCTGTAATGGCTGTTACAGTATATGTTTCTTTGCCGATCGTTATCCATACGGTTTTCAGATTTTCGTCCTGAATTCCACGCTGTCTCCAGCGGATAAGAGTAATTCCGGCGGCAAGCGAAGCTGCACAGATCAGCGCATTTCGCAGAAGTGTCACCGTACGGGACGGTATTCCCAGCAGAAGGACAGTTCCTGCAAGCAGTGCAGCAGAAAATATCATGGCCGGTATTTCCAGAACATACTGCCTTATCTTTCTGCCTGTTCCCTGAAGAATCAACACCTCCAGAAACACAGCACCCAGGGACAGTACCAGCGAGCAGAAGGGATTCCACCAGCTGCAGCGAAAAGAACCGGCAATCCCCCAGACACTGAAAACTGTGGAAACCAGCACAGCCGTTATCCGACGCAGTTTCCCATACCTTTTCCGGCTGATTCTGCAGTAAATGACAAGAACCATATAATTCATCGCCAGTTCCGTGGCAAAAATCACATCCAGATAGACTACACAGTCATTTCCATCCCTTCCTTCTATATTATGAAACGTGCTTTCACACATTTTATCTCAATGCAAACACCTTTTTTTGTAAAAAAATAAGAGCATTTCTGCTCTTTTCGTCGACAAAAAATGCCGCCAGCTGAATCCTGGCGGCATTGTCATCCATATCCTGTGCCTAACGCTTGTTATTCTTGAAAAAATCAGGGAATACGATATCCTTCATGGGAACCGTAGGCTTCACCTTGCTGCTTTCCTCAAAGCTGTATCCACCGCTGCTCTTCACCTGATTCAGTGTATGTTTCGGTGCTGCATCCTGAACAGGGGGCACCTGAGGTCTTGTCCTGGACGTGTTGCTCTCAATACTGGACTCCACAACCTCGAGGCCGGTGGCGATAACGGTAATCACAACCTCATCTGCCATATTCTCATCGTATCTGGCGCCAAAGATGATGTTGACCTCTTCGCCGGCCAGTTCCTGTACATACTCGGCTGCTTCTGATGTATCCATCAGGCTGATATCACCGGTAATATTGAAAATAATATCGGACGCGCCTGCAATGGTGGTTTCAAGCAGCGGGCTGGAGATTGCCTGCTTAACCGCATCCTCAGCTTTATTGTCACCCTTGCCGTAACCGATACCGATATGGGCAATACCCTTGTCCTTCATAACGGTACGAACATCAGCAAAGTCCAGATTGATCAGGGCGTTCACATTGATCAGATCGGTAATACCCTGAACCGCCTGCTGCAGGATCTCATCCGCTTTGCGGAATGCATCCGGAATTGTCGTCTTCTTGTCCACGATCTGCAGAAGCTTCTGATTGGGGATGATAATCAGCGTATCTACGCTCTTTCTCAGTTCCTCAATACCGGCCAGGGCATTCTTCATACGGGGCTTGCCTTCAAACTTGAAAGGCTTTGTAACAACACCTACTGTCAGAATGCCTTTTTCCTTGGCCATCCTGGCGATTACAGGAGCTGCACCGGTTCCGGTTCCGCCGCCCATACCGCAGGTCACGAATACCATATCCGCATCCTTGATGGTATCCTGAATCAGATCTGCACTTTCTTCTGCAGCTTTTTTGCCGATCTCGGGCTTTGCTCCCGCACCAAGTCCCTTGGTCAGCTTTTCACCGATCTGGATTGTGGCAGGTGCCTTGCACAGAGTCAGTGCCTGACTGTCCGTATTCACACCAACAAATTCAACCCCGCCGATATTCTCTTCTATCATGCGGTTCACCGCATTATTTCCGGCGCCGCCAACGCCTATTACAATTATTCTGGCTTCGCCTTCAAATTCGTCTATCTTCACCTCGAGCATGCCAGCCCCTCCTTTATCATATCCTACCCATACGCTAAGATCCATTCCCGGCAGTATATATAAGATATATTATTTTATTTTGCTAAAATAATCAACTGTTTTTTTGGAAAAAATTATATATTATTTCTTTTTAAAATAATGATCGCCGTCCGAAGATGCCCCTGACTGAATGTCGTCCAGATACAGGGTACCTTTCATTCCTTTCAGCTGCGGCAGAATATCGTGCAGTTCTGCTATTTTCAGATCCAGATCCTCTGCCGCTCCCAGTTCTACCTGAATATCTCCCACTGCAATCTGAATATTGGAAGATTCATCGAAATTAATCAGTTCAATATCCATTTTGTATTTTTCAAACAACTGCGTCATCAGCAGTACTTCACTGAACAGACCACTGACCTGGGTTTCAATCGGTTCATACAAAACAATTCTGGAAAAGCTCAGTCCCTTTACTTCACAGATTCCGTCAAGCAGTTCGGAACTGCTCTCCACTACTGTACCGTCGCGGTCAAAATACATGCAGCTCCCCATATAGTTCACATACCCGATGATATTTTTCTCATAAACGATCACTTCCACCTCGTGCCGGTTGATGATCTCAATCTGGTAGCGCTCCACAAAAGGAATCTCTTTATTCCTGCCGAAACGGTTGTTCAGATAACATTTGATTGTATTGTTTTCCACTTTTGAATCAAACAGGATATCCCTGATCTCATCTTTCGTATAAAAGCTGTTACCTGTAACCTTTACAGTTTCTATTGTTGAACTTTTTATGATAACTGCCGCAGCCGCCGCAAAAATCAGTATCAGCAGAATGGTGATCCATCTTGCCCTGTGTGTCTTCAGACTATCCAGCATGCGTCTCCTCCCAGTATGCGGATTGTATCAGTGATACGCTCATATCCGCGCTCAATGTGGTAAAAATCATCTATAACAGTATCTCCCTCCGCATTCATAGCTGCAATGATCAGGGCCGCTCCGCCCCGCAGATCAGGTGCAGACACCGCAGCACCGTGAAGCCTGCAGTATCCTCTGATGCGGGCACGGGTCTGATCGTCGCTGACCGAAATATCAGCCCCCATATGCGCCAGTTCATCTGCCACACGGAAACGGCTGGAAAAAACCGTTTCCCGGATACAGCTGTCTCCCTCCGCTCTGCACAGCACCGGCAGAAACTGTGACTGCATATCCGTGGGAAAACCGGGATACGGAGCCGTCTCCAGGCAGGCAACCGGCCGGATCCGCTCGGGAGCCGTGCACTCCAGCATCCTTCCTTCCGTCCGTATCACAGCGCCCATATGCCTCAGAACTTCCAGCGTGGAATACATCCACTGTACCGGCACCCGGTCAAGACAGATTGTTCCGCCTGCATTCATACAGCACAAAAGCCACGTTCCGGCCACGATCCGGTCACCGGACATGAAAAAACATACGTCCTTTGTTTCTGCTTTTCCACGGATGGTGATGCGGGAAGTCCCTGCGCCGCGGATATCGAATCCCATCCGCACAAGCAGACGGGAAAGTTCCACGATCTCCGGCTCCCTGGCGGCATTTTCAATCACCGTCACGCCCTGCGCTCCGGCCGCTGCCAGCAGAATATTCTCCGTTGCACCCACACTGGAAGCCGGAAGTCGGATCACAGCACCGGACATGCCCCCGGATTTTATCTCAATCCATTCTTCCCGGAGCGCAACTTCACATCCCAGCCGGCGAAACCCCTCCAGATGAAAATCAATGGGCCTGCTGCCCAGCGCACAGCCGCCGGGATAAACGGCTTTTGCTTCGTGCATCCTGGAAAGCAGTGCGCCCAGAAAAATCACCGAAGACCGCATCTTCCGCATGGATCCGGCAGGGATCTCTGTACAGGAAATATCATGAGCACAGACGATCACACGGCTGCCCTCCACGCTGACCCGTGCGCCCAGCGCCCGGAGAATCTCAATTGCCGCAAAAACATCTTCAATCATTGGTACTCCGTCCAGAACGGTAGTACCCGGATGCAGCAAAGCTGCTGCCAGACAGGGCAGAGAACTGTTTTTGGATCCCTGCACCTGAAGTCCGGCCTGAATCCTGCCGTGATTTCTGATTCGCAACCGGCTCACGCTGCCACTCTCCTTACGAAACCTGTTATAACTCATTATATGCCGGGAATCGCCGCCTTGTGAAAGGCTTCCGGAAAAGGCCGCTGCTTTCAGTCCTGTTACTTTTCATATATGATCTGATTGGAAACACTGAGCACCATACCCATCTCTGCCAGCAGAATCGCCACGGAAGTACCTCCGTAGCTGATAAACGGCAGCGTCACACCTGTGTTGGGAATCGTGTTGGTTACAACGGCGATATTCAGAATTACCTGCAGTGCAATATGTATCATCACACCTGATACGATCATGGCACCGTACAGATCCGGTGCTCTCAGGATGATATATACAAAACGGTAGATCATGTAGGCAAACAGGCCGATTACGCAGGCCGCACCGAAAATCCCCAGTTCCTCACAGATAATGGAAAAAATCATGTCATTATGAGACTCCGGAATAAAGCCCAGCTTCTGCACACTGCTGCCCAGCCCTTTGCCGAACAGACCGCCGGAACCGATGGCATACAGCCCCTGAAGAACCTGAAAACCTTTATCCAGCGGATCCACCGACGGATCCTTCCATACCAGAATACGGGTCAGCTGATAATCCTCAACCAGATGCAGCGATACCAGAATCTCCGGCTTTATATAAATTGCAACTACAGCCGCCGATACCAGAACCAGCAGAACAAGATACAGCTTTTTCCGTCTGCTGGCAATAAAATACATAAAACAGCCGATTCCCGCAATAATGATTCCTGAACTCAGGTTGTTGATTACAACAAGCCCTGCCAGAGGCGCCAGCATCAGAATCATGGTGAACATAACCGGAATCCGGTCGATATTCTTAATGCACCGGTTGATCATATAGGCAAATGTCAGAATCAGCGCAATCTTAACAATCTCCGTGGGCTGATAGGTGGGAAGCGACTTCACACCGGGGATCAGGTTGATCCAGCGCTTCTGTCCGTTGATCTGCACACCAAAAGGGGTAAAATCCGTCAGAACCATCAGCAGAACAGAAAGCAGATAAAGAGGAGCAGTAAACTTTACAAACCAGTGATAATCCAGTTTGGAGATCACAAGCATACCGACAATTCCGACTGCCATGAAAACTGCTTCCCTGATCAGAAAATAATACTCTCCCTTTCCGCTGGCAGATGCCACATAAGCGGAGCTGCTGTAGACCATGATGAGGCCGAAACAGCACAGAACAAAGATCGTAATCAGAAGCTTGTGATCATAATGCTGACCGTACTGATCCGGCAGAACCCGGAAATGCTTCCTGCCGATGACTTTTTCCTTTACATTTGCAGTTTCCTTTGCATTAACTTTTTCAGTTTCGTTACGTGAAGCGATTGTCTGCACCCCCTTTCCCTTTTTCATGCTTCATCCACAAATCAGTCAAGGGCATGAACACAATCCTTGAATACTCTGCCGCGGACTTCATAATTGGGGAACATCCCCCAGCTTGCGCAGGCAGGTGACAACAGTACCGCATCACCGGGCTGTGCTTTGGCTGCCGCAGCTTTCACGGCATCCTCCATGCTTTCTGCGAATTCAATGGAAGTAAAACCATGTTTCTCCGCACAGGCTGCAATTTTAGGAGCTGTTACTCCCAGCAGAATCATATGCCTGATGGTTGTGCCGAATGTTTCGATCCATTCATCATATTCAGAATGTTTATCATAGCCTCCGGCAATGAGAATGGTGGGGCGGGTCATTGCCTGAACCGCCTTGATGGCAGCATCGGGATTGGTTCCCTTGGAATCATTGTAATAAACCACACCGTGTTTCTCAGTCACATACTCGATCCGGTGTTCCACAGCCCGGAATTCCTTCAGCGACTTCCGGATCACTTCCACGTCAATACCCATGGCCCAGGCAACCGCTGCCGCAGCCATGGCATTCTCGTAATTGTGCTGGCCGATGATATTCAGCTCGTCGGTCCGCACAAAAGGAATCACCTGATCGCCCTGTTTCAGCACGATCATGCCGTCATCCAGATAAATGCCCTGATCCAG
>JBJELO010000091.1:47876-51368 GCA_051879195.1 Lachnospiraceae bacterium | reverse complement strand
TGGTATTCTGATAGTCGATACTGCTTTAACGGTTTAAAGAGGCAGAAATCCGGAAAAAATAGAAATACAAAGTGAGGAAGTTTATTATGCCTGTTACTGATTTGCTGGAGAGAAACTGTAAACTGTACGGAGATGAAGTGGCACTGGTGGAATTGAATCCGACGATGCCGGATACGAGACGTACCACATGGAAGGAATATGACCTGATGCAGCCTACTTCATCCGAGCCCTACCGCAGAGAGATTACCTGGGCCGTTTTTGATGAAAAAGCAAACCGTGTTGCCAATATGCTGCTGGACCGGGGTGTGAAGCGGGGCGATAAGGTGGCAATTCTCATGTTCAACTGCCTGGAATGGCTGCCGATTTATTTTGGCATTCTGAAGACGGGAGCCATTGCTGTTCCCTTTAATTTCCGTTTTTCATCGGAAGAGATCATGTACTGCGCCAATCTGGCGGAAGTGGATGTGCTGCTGTTCGGGCCGGAATTTATCGGCCGGATCGAAGCCATTGCGGATAAGCTCAGCCGCGGCCGTCTGCTGATTTTTGTGGGAGACAATTGTCCCACTTTTGCTGAGAGCTATCATGCGCTGGTGGCCGACTGCTCCAGCCGGGCGCCGCTTGTACGGATTGAGGATGAAGATGATGCTGCCATTTATTTTTCTTCAGGTACCACCGGCTTTCCGAAAGCAATTCTTCATAATCATACGAGTCTTCTGCAGGCGGCTCAGATGGAACAGAAGCATCATGAAACCGGCAGAGAGGATACATTCCTGTGCATTCCGCCGCTGTATCATACCGGTGCCAAGTTTCACTGGATGGGCAGCCTGATTGCGGGGAGCAAAGCGGTTCTTCTGAAAGGAACTTCGCCGGAGATTATTCTCAATACGGTTTCTCAGGAGCACTGTACGATTGTCTGGCTTCTGGTACCCTGGGCACAGGATATTCTCGATGCGCTGGATCGGGGTGATCTGAAGTTGACCGACTACCAGCTGGATCAGTGGAGACTGATGCATATCGGAGCGCAGCCGGTTCCGCCGTCACTGATCCGCCGCTGGAAAGAATATTTCCCTCATCATCAGTACGATACCAATTACGGTCTTTCCGAATCCACAGGACCAGGCTGTGTTCATCTGGGTATGGAGAATATCCACAAGGTGGGAGCCATCGGCGTCCCCGGATACCGCTGGAAATGCAAAATTGTGGATGAAGATGGCAGTGAAGTGAAGCAGGGAGATGTGGGAGAACTCTGTGTTAAGGGGCCCGGTCTTATGACCTGCTATTACAATGACCCGAAGGCAACGGAAGAGGCGCTGAAGGATGGATGGCTTTTTACCGGCGATATGGCTATGCAGGATGAGGATGGATTCTATTTCCTGGTTGACCGGAAAAAGGATGTCATCGTCAGCGGTGGTGAAAACATCTATCCGGTTCAGATCGAAGATTTCCTGAGGGGATGCAATAAAGTTAAGGATGTGGCTGTCATCGGACTGCCGGACAAGCGTCTCGGTGAGATTACAGGTGCTGTTATTGAGATCAAGGAAGGGATGGAATGTACCGAAGAAGAGATCAGTGAATTCTGTCTGGAACTTCCCCGGTACAAACGGCCGAAGAAAATCATATTTGCCGAGATTCCCAGAAACTCAACCGGGAAGATTGAAAAACCTAAATTAAGAAAGATTTACGGAGCAGAACATCTGGTAGCGCAGCAAAACAGGGGGTAGGCAGTGCTTTCTCTTCCTGGGTGCAAAGCGGGCTGGGGGATGTCCACGGGACGCCCGGTGTTCAGGCTATGAAGTCCTTAGGCGGGCTGGAAACGCCCGCCTAAGGACTTCATAGCCTGAACACCGGGCTGTTTTTTTGGTTCATGGCTCGCCCGCTTTACGGATGGAAGGGGAAAGCACTGTGGGGTGAGGCTGCAGGGCCTGCGGCCCTGGGGCGCCGCGTAGGTTTGTGGGTGTGAAAGTTTTTTGGTGTGGTGGAAGTGTCTGGTGTGGGAGTTACCATTTTCGTGTTTTGGGCTATGTTTTTTTGATGCATTTTTATTATCATGTCTTTTCGCGTTTGTTATGATGCATTATTTTTTCTGGTTTCCTGAAAGTTGATTTTGATGCGATTTTTGTGTTGTTTTTTGGAACAGGTCTTTTTTTTGTGTTTTTCTTTTCTGATTATTGATTTTCAGTGGAATCAATTTATGGAAAATCTATTTATATGAAACTTCATCTGTTTTGAATTTGTGAGTGTTGGCTGGTAAGATATGGTTTAAGGAGTTTGGGATGTTTGTGCTGTGATAATTTTATATCATGATTGGATTTTCGGGAGCGTGAAATGCGGAGAAATCTGTTTGTATCATGTATCCTGGTTTTATGGGAAGGATTTTGTGTTATGGATGTGAGACAGGTTCTGGAGTGTGTGAGAGATGGGAAGATGTCGCTGGATGAGGCGGAGGCGAGTCTGAGTACGATTCATTATGAGGATATGGGGTTTGCGAAGCTGGATCATAACCGGAAGGCACGGTCAGGGTTTGGTGAGGTGATTTTCTGTCAGGGAAAGTCGGACGAGCATCTGATTCAGATTTACAATACTTTTTTCTGTGAGGACGAGGAGGTGATGGGGACGAGGGCCAGTCAGGCGCAGTTTGAACTGGTGAAGAACCGGATTCCATCTGTGAAATATGATCCTTTGTCCCGTATTCTGAAGATTGAAAAGGGAAAGAAAACGGGAATCGGAAAGATTGCTGTCTGTACAGCGGGAACGGCTGATATTGCAGTTGCAGAAGAGGCTGCCCAGACTGCGGAGTTTTTCGGCAGCAGAGTGGAACGGTTTTATGATGTGGGAGTGGCAGGGATTCACAGGCTTCTGTCCAAGGTGGAGGAAATCCGGAGCGCGAATTGTATCATTGCAGTGGCAGGTATGGAAGGTGCCCTGGGAAGCGTTGTGGCCGGTCTGGTGGATGTTCCTGTAATTGCAGTTCCCACGTCGATTGGCTATGGAGCCAATATGGGAGGTGTTTCCGCATTGTTGACCATGATCAATTCCTGCGCCAACGGGATTACAGTTGTTAACATTGATAATGGTTACGGTGCAGGGTATGTCGCCACACAGATCAATCGTCTGGCGGTAAACGGAAAAGAAAACGGAGATTGAAGATAAAATGGAAGAGAAGATGTTATATCTGGAATGTTATTCCGGTATAAGTGGAGATATGGTGGTCGGCGCACTGCTGGATCTGGGAGCGGATGAAGATATTCTTCGCCATACTCTGGATCAGCTGCAGCTGCCGGGGTATGAAATTAATATTTCAAGAACAAAAAAGAACGGTATCGATGCCTGCAGTTTTGATGTGAGTCTGCCGGGAAATCCATGCTATGATGAAGGGCACGGAATGACAGCTGAAACGTGTATCTCCGGAGCCGGACATGAACACAGCCATGGACACGAACACGGACATGAACACGGAGGCGAACACAGCCACGGACATGAACACGGAGGCGA
>JBJELO010000091.1:0-47776 GCA_051879195.1 Lachnospiraceae bacterium | reverse complement strand
AACACGGACATGAACACGGAGGCGAACACAGCCACGGACATGAACACGGAGGCGAGCACAGCCATGGACATGAACATGGAGAAAAATGCAGCCATGAGCATCATCACCGGAATCTGCAGGATGTGTGCATGATCATTGACCGTATTAATCATCAGGAAATCAGGAATCTTGCAAAAAAAATATTCCGGATTGTTGCTGAGGCCGAAGCAGAAGTACATGATCAGCCGCTGGAGCAGGTTCATTTTCATGAGGTCGGTGCCATTGATTCTATTGTTGATATTGTCAGTGCGGCTTCCTGTATCTGCAGCCTTGGGATAAAGGAAGTGGTGGTTTCTGAACTGTATGAAGGAAAAGGACATGTATTCTGTCAGCATGGAAAGATGCCGGTGCCGGCTCCTGCAGTACTGAAAATCGCTGAATCACAGGGGCTGTATCTGCATCTCTGTGACAATGATGGAGAAATGGTTACTCCTACCGGAGCGGCAATTGCAGCGGCACTGAAAACGCAGGATCAGCTTCCTTCCCGTTACCGGGTTCTGAAAACCGGTAACGGTGCGGGAAAAAAGAATTTTGCAGCGGCAAATATTCTGCGGATCATGATGATTGAAGAAAAATAAAAAAGAAATATGGGGGAAAAATAATGGATATTTATGCAATGCAGGAAGAATATGATAATTATATGGTAAATGATGAGAAGCAAAACATGATTGTATGCGCAAAACGGGGAGAATGTGATAAGTTTTCCGCAGATTGCATGGTGAAAACAGGGAAGGTGTGCGTCAACCAGGAGGAATGTGATGAATTTTCAGCAGATGACCGGCTGAATAATATGGATATTTTTGCAAAACAGGAAGAATATGCTGGATTTTTATCAGAAGGAGAATGAAACAAGTAAAATGGATATTTACACAAAACCCGGATATTTATTTGTGGTTCAGGTGGATCATCTGAGCGGGGAGTGCATCGGGCAGGTGATAGATCTTTTTTATCAGGCGGGGGCATCCAATGTTCAGGTGGTTTCTTCTGTCACCAAAAAGAACCGCCCTTCCTATATGATTTTTATCGACTGCAGGGAACAGTATGTGGAAACAATCGAGCAGACGATCGTAAGGGAGCTTCATGTGGGCGGCTGGCACAGAATTGAGACAAGTCACAGCTTCCTGCACAATGAAGTGCTGAATTATGAAATATGTGTACAGAAGGATGACAGCAGGAGAACTTATTCTGTTCAGGCAAAACACTTTATCGGCGGAGGAACCCGCCCGGAGCATGACAGTGTTGTCAGACTGAAAGAAGATATACTGAATCATTTCGGGTGTCATGTGGATTACAATACCGTATATTCTTTTATATGTGCGGCCATTGTAAACGGTCATAATGCAACATTGACCTTATAATAATGAGCAAGCATTCATCAGACTTTTTGTGCAAATCTGCTTGGCTCTGAACAATTACATGATCTTTTATCAGAGACTGTCTTTCAGGTGTGTGCGATGTATGCTCTCGGCGGGATGGGACCGGCTGCAGCTGCGGAGGACACGCCTGATCCAATAAATCAATTAAAGGAGTGTAGCAAAATGAATGAAACTGAGAAAATGAAAGTGGTATCTGCGGTTGAACTGGCTGCCATATCCAATGTGTCCAATCTGACCAATGACAGAATTGTAGCTTTGACAGGCGGACACGGGATGGTTAACATGGCAATCCATACGGTTGCAAATGTCATTACCGAGGAACTGCTGAGAGGTGAAAAGCTCACCATTGAATTTGCAGATGTGAAAAGACTTCGTGTTGCAGATGTTATGGAGAAAGCAATCAAAACCGCGAAGGCATCCGGTGCGGATGGGGCAAATGCCGCATTGATTACGGCGCTGATCATGTATCTTGCCGGTTCTGCGGCTCAGGTGGGAATTCCGGCAGGAAACAGAAAGCTGGGAGCAACCGCGCGTATGCTTGCAGGTGTTGACAGAAGTGGTGTTGCTGCGATCCCCACGGCGAAGATGAACAACAAGATTTCTGCTTTTCCTGCTGTTGCTGCTGTCTATCAGGCCATGATGGAAGGAAAGCTGACTTCAATTGACGGCCGCAATGTTCCTCAGAATGTGGGCGGAGGTCCTTTGTACGGACACAGTGCTCTGGGAGAGGATAATGTATGGCCTGAGATGGCTGTAAACGGCGCGAGAATCGGTACGCAGGCCATGCTGGATGCCTTTGCGGGTGCAGCCATGACTCCCAATCCTTTCACCGCGGCAGTACTCGGATCGGCAGCTATTCTTGAAATCATTCATCCCGATGCAGAGGTTCCGGAAGGGGAAGGCACGTACGGCAGAACCACATCCGTTTATCTGGTGGGCAAATCTGCAGTGAAAACCGCCGGTCTTCCCGAAACCTTACATATGAAGGTCACAGGCATTGAAATTGAAACTGCCAAACTGGTTGGCGATGTGGGATTGATTTTAAAAGACATCGGCGGTCCTTCTGTTATCGGCATGATGGCATTTGATGAAATTTTCTCAATATTTGAAGAGGGTATTATCGGTTTCTCCGGCGGCCCGGTTAATGCACCTTTGGGACATATCGGCGGTTATGCGGTGATTGCCATGAAAGCGCTGTTGAAAAATGAAGGTGATGTGGACAAAACCATGGCGGAAATCGTGGCAGAGAGAACAGCAACTTCATTTGATCCGGAGGTTGCGCTGCTTAGCATCAATACCATATGCAGAAAAGCAAATGAACTGCACGCAGGTCCTGTAACGGATCTGCTGATCAAAGCAACTGATCCTGCCAGAGCAAAAGCCCTGCACTGGAGAACCTTGTATACAATCGAAGCCCTGGAAGCGGGCCGTTCTCTGGAAGAAATCGTAGAAGAAATGGACCGGAAAAAGATTGCAGTGGTAGAAGAACATGCGGGAACAATTTTCAGCGGTATGCTGGGCAAAAAGGTTGAAATTGATGTCCGCAGAATTGCAGGAGGTGCACGTAGAACCACAAAGCTTGCCCATAAATACTGGTCATTTGACGCTCTGGTGGACATTACGGTAAAAGCCGGCGATGATGTGGCAGTATTTGACAACTTTGTTCATGAAATGATTCCTGAAATCTGCAAAGGAGAACATAAAGAACTTCTCTGGGCAGTTCCTTTTGCAGCAGGTGTCATGGATGAACTTGCACTGAATGCATGCTGCAACCTGAATGTTGTGATTCCTGCGGCAGCTGCAGCGGCCATGGGCAGATATGAGCCGAAAGAAGCAGCCGGTGCTGCAGAGCAGGCTGCATTCCTTTCCCGTTCCATTCCCGGCGGAAAAATGGCAGCAGCAAATGTAGGAAAACTTGCATGCAGCATTGTCAGGGAACTGTAATATTGTGTTATGATTTCTGTTCGGAGCAAAACAGCTTTACCTGAAGCCATGCTCTTCTGAATAGATATAAAAGTAAGGTAACTGTTCATAGCCATCCTCGTAAACACTGCCTGGCTGTGAACAGTTACAAAGTAAGTTAATTTGAATCCCATGAAGTTACCCCGGCAGTCCGATTCGGACTCCGGGGCGATTTCGTTAAACCACAGGATACATGTTGTAAAGCTTGAACAGACGAACGTCCTCTTTTGAAATTTTAAGCTGGCGGAGCAGTTCCTCATCTTCTTTCAGCCTGTTTCTGGAAAAAAGCATTTTTGTAGCAACAGGCATCATGGGTCGGGATGAAAATCCATTAAACAGTCCCCATTTTGTATCCGAATCGAGATAGGAAGCAAGAATCTGTGCACTGGCTTTTTCCATAGGCATATCCTGATTGGTCAGCAGAATATTGGTGATGGCATCGTAATGCTCAATATATCCCCAGTATGTATTTTCACAGATCTGATAATTCTCATAATCCCGGAAATTCATGTACATCATGATTTTGTAATGATTGGGTTCTGATTCGGACAGAACATCAAAAACACAGCGGATCAGCTGATTAGCCCTTCCATCATAAACATAGGAATAAAATTGGGAAAGGCCGTTGAAAAAAGCCGGCCTGCTCCCCGACAGAGCGATAGCAGTGCGCTGAGGACGGCAGCAGAGAAGCTGCTCCACATGAACCTGCAGCGCATCAGCCAGTTCATAAAGTGTTTCAATATCAATAGAAATCTCCCCTTTCTCATATTTGGAAAGAGTCGATTTACTCTTGCAGATCATCGATGAAAGCTCATCCAGCGTCAATTTCTTTTTTTTACGAAACGTACGGATACGTCTGCCGATTTCAATACTGACATCCGACATGAAAAATCCTCCTTTTGTCAAGAATAACACTTAAACCGGAAGAATGCAAACAAATCAGATGTTTTCCTCTCATGTACAGCTTATTTCTTATAGCAGCTGAAGGCGTCCTCTACCAGTTCTTTTTCCGGTGCGGGTGTGATCAGGCTTACGACAGGGACAATGATCAGGCCTGCCAGCATGGCGATTACACCGCAGTTGATGGGGGACTGGATGATGGCGGGCAGCGTGCTTCTGAAGAGCATGTTGTAGACCATCAGCAGAGAACCGAAAAGGAAGCTTGCCCAGCAGGCTGCTTTTGTGGTGCGTTTCCAGTACAGGGAGTAGAGGAAAGGCGCCAGGAATGCACCGGCCAGTGCGCCCCAGGAAATGCCCATCAGCTGAGCGATGAAGGTTACGGCTGATTTATACTGAATCAGAGCAAGGACTGCGGAGATGGCAATGAATACCACGATCAGCACACGGATGTAGATAACCTGTTTTTTCTCACTCATGTTTTTGATGAAGTTGTCTTTCAGGAAATCGATGGTCAGCGTGGAACTGGAAGCGATAACCAGGGAAGACAGGGTGGACATGGAGGCGGAAAGCACCAGGATCACCACCAGAGAAATCATAAAAGGGCTCAGAGTGGAGAGCATGGTGGGAACGACAGAGTCGTATCCATTGGCTGCAATATCGATCTGATCGGAGAACAGACGTCCGAAGCCGCCCAGGAAATAGCATCCGCCGGCTACAACCAGTGCAAACAGAGTGGAGATGATGGTTCCTTTTCTGATGGCCGATTCATCCTTGATGGCATAGAATTTCTGAACCATCTGCGGAAGTCCCCAGGTACCCAGAGAGGTCAGGAGAACCACAAACAGCAGGTTCAGGGGATCGGGGCCGAAGCAGGAGGCGAAAACGCCGGGCGTGGTGCTGACGGTTTCATCGGTAACCTGAGCCAGGCCCTCCAGAGCAGCACTGAGACCGCCTTTGCTGTTCAGTACGGCAATGATAACAGCCACAATACCTATCAGCATGATCATACCCTGAATGAAATCGTTGATGGCTGTAGCCATATATCCGCCTGCGATTACATAAACTGCTGTCAGTACGGCCATCAAAAGGATGCAGACAGAGTAGTCGATATCAAATGCCATGCCGAACAGACGGGAAAGTCCGTTGTAAAGAGAGGCGGTGTAGGGAATCAGGAAGATGAAAATGATTACAGAAGCACCGATCTTCAGACTTTTGCTGTCGAATCTCCGACCGAAAAACTGGGGCATTGTGGCAGATTCCAGATGTTGTGACATAAGACGGGTCCTGCGTCCCAGAACCATCCAGGCAAACAGGGAGCCGATGATGGCGTTGCCGATACCGGCCCAGGTGGCAGCGATGCCGTATTTCCATCCGAACTGGCCTGCATATCCGACGAATACCACCGCTGAGAAATAGGAGGTGCCATATGCAAATGCAGTCAGCCAGGGACCGACGGAACGTCCTCCGAGAACAAAGCCATTGACATCAGTTGCGTGTTTTCTGCAATACAAACCGATTGCAACAAGAAGTGCAAAATAGAGTACTAAAATTACTACTTTCATAAAATGTTTCCTTTCGTATTTCTTTTGTCGAATTTCTCCTGCTCTTTTACACATTAAAGCAATAAACATCAAAACTTTAACATATAAAACTCAAAAAGTCAATAGAACATGAGCAATATGCATAATTTTTTTGGTGACAGGGCACATTGTTACCGACTGTTGCGTTGACAAATCGGAAGATTATGGTAAGCTTATGAAAAATGACAGGATGAGCTTACGGAAAGGCAGAGGGAAAGTTATGCTGCACCTGATTACTATATATTTTGAAGAACTGGTGGAATACTGTGTGATTATTCTGGAGTTTATCGGTCTGATTGTTCTGATGCTGAGTGCTTTGAAAAATGTCTGGGGACTTTTCCGAAAGGATCCCCATGTACGTCTGTCTCTGGCAGAGGGGATCGCGCTGGCACTGGAATTCAAGCTGGGAAGCGAGGTTCTCCGAACTGTGATCGTGCGTCAGACCAGTGAGCTGGTTATCCTGGGAGCGATTATTCTGATGCGGGCGGCGCTTACGTTTCTGATCCACTGGGAAATCAGGAATGAAAAGATGGTATCTGTTCAGAATCAGGCAGCTCCGCACAAAAACGTAACAATGCATAAGATATAAGATAAATATTAAGATACGAAAGAAGGTATACGAATATGAAAGTTCAATATATCGGTCACAGCGGTTTTTTTGTGACAATGGAAAGCTGCTGTCTGCTTTTTGATTACTATACGGGAACGATACCGGAGCTTCCAGGAGACAGACCCCTGTATGTATTTTCCAGCCACCGGCATCAGGATCATTTTAATCCGGAGATATTTTCATTTCCAGAGGTGGCGGATCGTGCAGAATATCTGCTTTCCCATGATATTAAGCTGAACGGACATTTTTTCAGGAAATATCCGCAGGCGGCACAGCTGCGGGATCAGGGCAGGCTGCATTCCCTGCGGTCGGATGAGAAGTATGTCATTGACAATCTGGAGATCGATACGATAAAATCAACAGATGAAGGTGTTGCTTTTCTGGTTTCGGTGCCGCAGGAGCACAAAAGGATTTATCATGCAGGCGACCTGAACTGGTGGATATGGCCGGAGGATACGAAACAGGAGTATCACAATATGACAGCCATGTTTCAGCGTTCGGTGGGCCGGCTGACGGAACTGGTACAGGCCGGCGGTATGGTGGATGCTGCTTTTCTGCCTCTGGATCCCAGACAGGAGCAGTATGAATTCTGTGGAATGGAGTATTATCTGGAGCATGTACCCGCGAAACATGTTTTTCCCATGCATTGCTGGGAGCAGTATGATATTATTCCGCGTTTTCTTGAGTCTCACCAGGGACAGTATTCCGGGACGGCAATTCACATAATTACGAAAGGAGGAGATTGCTGTGAAATTTAAGATGGTACATGAGAATTATAATGTGTTTGATCTGGACAAAAGTCTGGCTTTTTATGAAAAAGCACTGGGTCTGACAGAACGCAGGAGAAAGGTGGCGGAGGACGGTTCTTTCATTATCGTTTACGTGGGCAATGATACGACGCCTTTTGAACTGGAACTGACCTGGACAAAGGAGTACGACCGCCCTTACAATCTGGGCGATGAAGAATTTCATCTGGCATTTGTTACGGATGATTTCGAAGCATCCCATAAGCTTCACGAAGAGATGGGCTGTATTGTATTCGAAAATCCTTCCATGGGTATCTACTTTATTACGGATCCCGACGGATACTGGCTGGAGATTATCCCGGAAAGATAGCAGTTTATCATAATTACAGCCGGACAGGAAATCTGCACTATTTTCCTGTCCGGCTATAAAAACAGAAGCCGGCAGCATAAAAAGGCCGTCTGTACTTTCGAAACAGGAAGACAGACGGTCTTTTTTTGATGTCGAGCTATTGCTATTTGCACTGCAGCACACTTCTGTCAGCGCATGAACGTATTGATAACGTGAAGAATCCCGTCTTCATCGTTGGATTTCGTGATGAAATCGGCGGTGTCTTTTACGATGGGCTGCGCATTTTTCATGGCAACGCCCAGGCCGGCGTATTCAATCATGGAGATATCGTTGTAACCGTCGCCGCAGCAGATCATGGAATCGGCAGTCAGTCCGAGACTGTTGAGCAGCTTCTGCAGTGAGTAGGCTTTGTCGATATTCTGAGGCATAACTTCCAGGAAGAAAGGTTCGGAGAAATAGATGTTCAGCAGGCTGCGGAACTGATCCTGAAGCTTTTTCTGAATTTCTTTCAGAACGTCGGGCTCTCCGGGGATCAGAAGCTTGTTGACCGGGAACGTCAGGCGGGATACAAAATCATCTGCATGAACGATTTCCATCTTGTTGATGGAAGCTTCCAGCTCTACGTACCGGTTGATTCCCATACCTGACAGAATACACTGGTCATCGTAGGTGATGATATCGACGCCGGGATACATTTTTACGATATTATAAATGGGCTCGATGACGGAGAACGGCAGGGTACGGTTGTAAATGATATTGCCGGTGGAGCACTGGGTGATCCGGGCACCGTTAAAGGAAAGCATGTAGCCGCCGAAACGCGTCAGTTCCAGTTCTTTTGCCAGGGGAAGAACACCGTTGATGGGGCGTCCGCTGGCCAGAACGACGATTTTGCCCGCTTCCTGAATTTCAATCAGAGCTTTCCTTGTCGGTTCCGTTACTTCTTTTCTGGAATTGGTCAATGTTCCATCCAGGTCAAGAACAAGCATCTTATAGTCCATAATTAAACCTCTTTCCTGTGTTATGTGTTTTTGGACATAATTATACTATCTGAAAACAGCTGTTGCAAGCGCCGAAGTGCAGAATCAGTCCGGTTTGTTTTCTCTTTTCGGAAGAAACCGGAAAGTACATGTAAAAGAAGCAGGGCAAACAGAACAGTAAATTGTTTTTGATTCGTAATAAACATACAAAAAGACGGTTAACAGGAAAGATATAATTATAATAAATGTGCAAATAAACGAAAAACAGAGAAATGGAAAACAGAAATACATCAAAATACACAAAAAACACTGGACAGATATAGAATGATATGATATACTCCGATTATTGGTAAGACCAATTGGTTATACCAAATGGTACAACCATTATTAATCTTACAGATTATGGACGTAATATATTTTCAGGATGAAAGGGGTATGTCATGAATATTTTAGTTTGCATCAAACAGGTTCCGGCCAGCAGCAAGGTAGAGGTGGATCCGGTAACAGGCGTACTGAAAAGAAACGGTGTGGATTCCAAGATGAATCCTTATGATTTGTATGCTATTGAAGCAGCTCTTCGAATCAGAGAGGAGAAGGGCGGCACCATCAGCGTGGTAACCATGGGACCGCCTCAGGCGGCCAAAGTGGTCAGGGAAGCCTATTCCCTCGGTGTTGACCGCGGTGCGATTTTATCCGACCGCCGGTTTGGAGGTGCCGATGTTCTGGCAACCAGCTATACGATTGCTCAGGGCATTAAGAAGATGGGGCCCTTTGATCTGATTCTCTGCGGCAAGCAGACAACGGATGGCGATACGGCTCAGGTCGGTGCCGAAGTGTCCGAGTGGCTTGGAATTCCCAGCGTGGCCAACGTATGCGAGATCCGCGAAGTGGGAGATGAGAGTATTATTGTTGCCATGGATATGGCGGAGGATGTGGAGATTACAAAAGTACAGTATCCCTGCCTTCTTTCTGTGGACAAAGACATTTTCCAGCCCCGTCTTCCTTCCTATCTGAAGAAACAGGCCACAAAAGACAGAGAAATCCCGGTGTACAGCCTGGCTGATATGGAAGACCAGGAAGAGATGCATTACGGACTCAACGGCTCTCCTACACAGGTACAGCGTATTTTCCCTCCTGAGGTGAATGATTCACAGGAGTTCTGGAATGGTAAAGGAGAAGAACTGGCAGAGCGTTTATTTAATAAGGTAAAAGAACTGAAATTCATCTAATCAGGAGGTTGTTATGGGAAAATTAATAATTGATCAGAGTAAGATCGAGGATATACAGGCTCTTATGGATATTTGTCCCTTTGGCGCCATGGAAGAAAAAGACGGAAAACTGGAAATCAATGCAGCCTGCAAGACCTGCAAGCTCTGTGTGAAAAAGGGCCCCAAAGGTGCGGTAACCTATGTGGAAGATGAAAAGCCTCAGATCGACAAGAGTCTGTGGAACGGAATCGCCGTATATGTGGATCATGTGGATGGAAAGATTCATCCGGTGACCATGGAACTTATCGGCAAAGCAAGGGAACTGGCAGCGAAAATCAATCATCCGGTGTATGCGCTGTTTATCGGCAGTCATCTGGAAGGAAAGAGCGAGGAACTGCTTCATTACGGTGTGGACAAAGTATTTGTTTACGATGATGAAAAGCTGGCCCGTTTTATGATCGAGCCCTATACCGCCGTATTTGAAGATTTTATCGAAAAACAGAAACCGTCTGCTATTCTGGTCGGTGCAACCACAGTGGGCAGACAGCTGGCTCCCCGTGTTGCAGCACGTATGCACACCGGTCTGACAGCAGACTGCACTATTCTTGATATGAATGAGAATACGGATCTCGTTCAGATCCGCCCCGCTTTCGGCGGCAATATTATGGCTCAGATCCTGACTCCCAACAACCGTCCGCAGATGGCAACGGTCCGCTATAAAGTCATGAATGCACCCGAACGCAGCGAAACCGTATCCGGTGAAATCGTTCCCTGTCAGATTGAGGCGGATAAACTGAAAACCAATATGGAGGTTCTTGATATTATTGAGAAGGAAAAAGAGCAGTTTATTGAAAGTGCTGACGTTCTCGTTGTGGCAGGACGCGGTGTGAAGAAGCAGGAGGATCTGGCCATGGTTCAGGAACTGGCTGATCTGCTGGGCGGCATGTTTGCCTGCACCAGACCGATGGTGGAAGCAGGCTGGGCAGATGCCAAATGTCAGGTGGGCCTGAGCGGACGTACCGTCAGACCGCGTCTGATCATCACCTGCGGCGTATCCGGTGCGGTTCAGTTTGTGGCCGGCATGAAGAATTCCGAGACGATTGTGGCTATCAATTCCGATCCTTCCGCAACGATTTTTGAAACGGCACATTACTGCCTTGTGGGCGATCTGTATGAAATACTGCCGAAGCTGATTGAGAAAATCAAAGCAGCAAAAGGCTGATGATTGGATAACGAGCTGGAAACCGACAGGGATGGAAAAGAGCTTTCCATTCAGGAAAATGCGCAAGAGCGCTGCAGGAGGAGAATATGAATAATTATAAAACACTGGATGCTGCTGATATTGCATTTATCAAAAATATAATCAACGACCCGAAACGGATTCTCTGCGGAGAAGACATCAATGAAGAATACAGCCACGACGAACTGAGTGATACAAAAAGCTGGCCGGATCTGGTAGTCCGCGTACTGTCCACGGAAGAAGTATCGAAAATCATGGCCTATGCCTACGAAAATAATATTCCGGTTACACCCAGAGGAGCCGGTACCGGCCTTGTCGGTTCTTCTGTTCCCATGGAACACGGAATCATGCTGGATACCACACTGATGAATCACATTCTGGAGCTGGATCAGGAAAATCTGACCATCACGGTGGAGCCCGGCGTTCTGCTGATGGATCTGGCTGCCTATGTGGAAGAACACGATTTCTTCTATCCTCCGGATCCCGGTGAAAAATCTGCTACCATCGGCGGTAATATCAGCACCAATGCCGGCGGCATGCGTGCTGTAAAATACGGTGTTACCAGAGACTATGTCCGCGGGCTGGAAGTGGTTCTGCCTGATGGACGTGTGCTGGAACTGGGCGGAAAAATTGTAAAAAACAGCTCAGGATATGATCTGAAGGATCTGATCATCGGTTCAGAGGGGACGCTCGGCATGGTAACGAAGGCAGTTCTGAAGCTTCTGCCTCTGCCGAAAAAAACCATCAGCCTGCTGATTCCTTTCCCCACACTCAGTCAGGCTATCAATACGGTTCCGCTGATCATTCAGTCCAAATCGATTCCGACTGCCATTGAGTTTATGCAGAGAGAGGTTATCATCGATGCAGAAAAATATCTGGGCAAAAAATTCCCCGACAATCAGTCCGATGCCTATCTGTTGCTGAAATTTGACGGCAGCAGCGAGGAAGAAATCGAAAGAGATTATGACGATGTGGCAAAAATCTGTCTGGAGCAGGGTGCGCTTGATGTGCTGATTTCCGATACGGAAGAGCGTGACGAATCCATATGGAAGGCAAGAGGTGCGTTTTTGGAAGCAATCAAAGGTTCTACTACCTATATGGATGAGGTGGACTGCGTGGTTCCCCGAAACCGCATCAACGAACTGGTGGAATACATTCATTCGCTTGATCAGGAAATTCAGATCCGCATCAAATTATTCGGCCATGCGGGAGACGGCAACCTGCATGTTTATATTCTCAAGGATGAACTGAGCGATGAGGAATGGGAAATCCGCATGCATAAAGCCATGGATCTGATCTATGCAAAAGCTCATGAACTGGAGGGAAAAGTTTCCGGAGAACACGGTATCGGTTTCGCCAAAAAGCCGTATCTGTCCCGTTCTCTGTCACCGGATGCCATAGCGCTGATGCAGGGCATTAAGCAGGTATTTGATCCGAAAAATCTTCTGAATCCCCATAAAATCTGCCAGTAAAAGGAGGGATTCTCCATGATGTTCTTAAAATTTCTCCTGGCCATGCTGCCCATCATCTGGCTGGTGATCGCTCTGAGCGGCCTGAAAATGCCCGGCTATAAAGCATGCGGCATTGCTCTGGTGCTGTCTGTGATTCTGGGCCTGACCTTCTGGAAGATGAATCCTCTGGATGCGGCCACCGCCTGCCTGGAGGGCTTCCTCATGGCCCTCTGGCCCATCGGGCTGGTTATTGTTGCAGCTGTATTTACGTATAACCTGACGCTGGAAACAAAGGCCATGGATGTGATTAAAAAAATGCTGACATCCGTTTCCGGTGATAAACGGGTGCTGGTACTGATCATTGCCTGGGGCTTTGGCGGATTTATGGAAGGAATGGCCGGATTCGGAACGGCAGTCGCCATTCCTGCCGGCATGCTGGTTGGTCTGGGCATGGATCCTGTTTTTGCAGCCTGTGTCTGCCTGGTGGCCAACGCTACGCCGACTGCTTTCGGTTCCGTAGGAATTCCCACGGTTACGCTGGGAACGGTAACCGGCATGGATTCCGGGATTCTTGCGGCAGCTACCAGCACACAGCTGGTTCCTCTGATGATTCTGACTCCGTTTATCATGGTTGCCATGTGTGGAAAAGGTCTGAAAGCTCTGAAAGGAATGATTCCTGTTACGCTGGTATCCGCTGTTTCCTTTGTGCTTCCCTCCTGGCTTGCTGCCCATTTCATCGGAGCGGAGCTGCCGGATATCCTGGGATCCATCTGCTGTATGGTCTGCACCATACTGGCAGCCCGGATTTTCAATAAAACTCCGGATCCGGAATACTGCATCGGAACAGAAGCAGAAGAGAATGAGATTACCGCTTCACAGGCGGTAAAGGCGTGGATGCCGTTTATCCTGATCTTTATTCTGCTGCTGGCTACCTCCAAACTGGTGGCACCGGTCAATACATTTTTATCAGCGTTTCAGTCCAGCGTTCCGGTTTACACGGGAGAGGGAGGAAGCAATATTTCCTTCAGCTGGATCAATACACCGGGTGTATGGATCTTCCTGTCGGCATTTATCGGGGGCGCTGTGCAGGGAGCAGATATGAAAACCATGCTTACCGTACTGAAAAAGACGCTGGTTAATATGTCGAAAACGCTTCTGACCATTCTTTCCGTTATGGGAACTGCCAAACTGATGGGCTACAGCGGGATGATTTCCGATATTGCAGCCATGTTTGTGACGGTTGCCGGAAGCTTTTATCCGCTGGCGGCACCGCTTATCGGCGGAATCGGAACATTTGTAACCGGGTCGGGAACCTCGGCCAGCGTTTTATTCGGCGGACTTCAGGCAGAAACCGCCCAGACGCTGGGAATTGAAACTGCCTGGCTGGCCTCGTCCAATACGATGGGAGCCTGTATCGGCAAAATGATCAGTCCACAGAGCATTGCCATTGCAGTGGGCGCCATTAATCTGCCCGGGTCAGAAAGCAGAATTCTGAGGACTGCCATCAGATACTGTATACTGTTCCTGGTTATTGCCGGGCTGATTGCCTTTGCAGGAGCCTGAAAAAAATAAAAAACTCCGGCCGCCTGACAAGCCGGTTCTTATCGGATCGGAATAAGAAACGCTTTGTCATGGTCGCCGGAGTTTTTACGTTTACAGCCCGGATTCCCGGATCAGGCTGTCTACAATATCATAATGGGCATTGATGGCATCAATGCCGTTTTTCAGGTCATGACCGGCAAGTGCTGATACAATATCATAATGCGCCTGCATGGTCTGTTTTTTCTTGTCATCAGAGAGTGTACGAAGGCTGTTTTCCACATTGCTCCGGAAAGAATTGGAAAGTGCCCGGCTGGTACAGGTCATCAGTGTATTGCCGCTCAGTTCGATCAGTTGAAGATGAAACTGCAGGTCAATGCGTGATTTTTCTTCTGCTTTGCTTTCTTCAAGAAGCTGCAGCGTTTCTTTCAGCATAGCAACATGTTCGGAATCGATATCGGGAATGATCTGGGTAAATGCCTGAAGTTCCAGAGCACGGCGCATCTGGCTGATATCCAGAGGCTTTACCTGATTGACCAGAGACATCATCTCAAATGATTCGGTAAAAAAGCCGCTGACATCACCGGACAGATAATTGCCGGATCCCTGGCGGCTTTCGATGATTCCCAGACTGCTCAGCGTACGCAGGGCTTCCCGTATGGAATTGCGGCTGAACCCCAGCTGTGCGGACATTTCCCGCTCCGTGGGAAGTTTGTTGCCCACCCGGAGCCGGTCCTGCTGAATTTCATTTTTTATGTACTGAACTACATTTAAATAAGCTTTATTCTCCATGAAATACCTCGAAAACGGCAGCAGAAAGGCCACGTCCGCATGTCCCGATTATAATGCCGGAAAAAGAATGCCGAAATGCTGCCGGAATTGTTACACAATTATGAATCATATATCGGGAAAAGTCAAGGCGAACCATTAAAAAAAATTAATGTGATTTTAATGTCTTTTTACCATAATCCTGCTATGATAAAAATATAACAAAAACAGACGGCCTGTCCGTCGGAGCGTTTCCACAATAAAAGGAATCAGGTCATAAGAGATACTTTCATCTGACAGGGCAGGATATGATTGACAATCAACCGGATAGAGATAAAGGAGAAATATATGAACAGTTATTATTCTACAGAAATTGATGAAGCAATTGTTGCCGGCAAACGGGCCATCACGGCACTGGACCGGGCGGAATCCGCGTTGAGCGGGGCCAGAAGTTTTGGAATCTGGGATATGTTCGGCGGCGGTTTTCTCAGCGGCATGCTGAAGCATTCCAAGATGGATGAAGCTCAGAGGGAGCTGGAAAATGCTCAGAGGGAACTGGCCCGTTTTAAAAAGGAACTGGCGGATGTCCAGATGACAGGAGTCATCAATATCCGTTTTGACGGACTGGTGAAATTCGTTGATCTGTTCTGTGACAATGTATTGATTGATATGATGGTACAGTCACGAATCAGAGAAATGCAGAATAATCTGAAAGAAACCAGACGTCAGGTTGTTGATACGGTCAATCGTCTGGAACAATATAAACTGGGAGGCTGAACAAGATGTTTTTTACATTATTACTGATATTTGCAGTAATCATTTTTATTATTGCATTTGTTTTCTCAGCAGCAGGTCTGCTGCTGAGAGTCCTGTATTTCCTGTGCATTGCACTTCCGCTTTCCGTATTGCTGGGTGTACTGGGAATCATTCTCTGCTGTACAATTATCGGGATCCCTCTGGGGCTGGTATGCTTTAAGGGAGCGGGATCGCTGTTTTTTTCATTTATTTAGTGTATCTTTTTTACTTCAGAAAATGGAAAAAGACCGGTTTTCAAAGGAAAACCGGTCTTTTTGTTTCCGATTCCGGATTTATACTCATAACTGATTTCTCTTCATTTCTGCCTTTTCGCAGTATTCGGGATAATAATCCAGATAGTGCTCCACGATGACTGCTGCATCATGGACCAGATGGGGACAGGGGCGGGAGCTGTAGTAGGCGGCAGTCCTGTCCTGAGGACGGGCCTGTGTTTCCGCTTTTTCAATTCCCAGCAGTTCGCGGCAGATGATGGTCCCCTGTTTTTCACGGAAAATGTCGGAAAGCATGCGCACGGTCCGGTAATTCTCTTCTTTTGCATCGGAATCTTCAGGGTTTGTGTTGCCGTTGCATAAACTGACTAACAGTGCCATACCGGAAACGGTGCCGCATACTTCACGCATACGCCCGACACCGCCTCCCAGTGAACAGGAAAGCTTCAGTGCGGCCTCCCGGGTTATGCCGAAACGGGGAGCGAAGGCGGCAAATACCGACTGGCAGCAGTTGAAACCTTCCATAAACAGGTCACCGGCCTGTTCGATACCGTCAGAACTGCGCTGCCAGTTGATATCATTAAAAGCAATTGAAATCATGTAATCATTCCTTTCTTTATTCATCATGTGAACAGCATTTCTGATACAGAAGTCTGTTGACAATCTGAGTATGGTGACAGTGTAACAGCTTTTGGAATGGAAGACAAGTGGGGATCTGTAAATAATCTGTATTTTCGAGGCTGGCTCCGAACGGTAATCTTTATTTTATTCAAAGGTTAAATGATTAAAATAAGTTGCTTTTTTACCGGTAGATGTGATAACATGGAATCCAGAAAGAAAACGCATTTTTTCTATTGCACCATGGGAGTGAAAATGTATGGCAACAATTAAAGAAATTGCAAAAATGTGTAACGTTTCAATTGCGACGGTATCAAATATACTGAACGGGAAACCCAATGCAAGTGAAGAGACAAAAAAGCGCGTATTGGATGCAGCAAAAGAGTTAAATTATACTCCCAATTATGTGGCTAAAAATCTGAAGATGAAAACAACCAGAACCATTGGTGTCATTGTTGAGGATATGACGGTGTTCTGCGCGCCTGAGATTATTGACGGGATTACGGAATATTGTGAGGAAAAAGGATATTGTATTCTGTTGACCAATTTGCGGCTGTACAAAAAATACAAAGACGAATATTATCATAATGATATCATTTCCGGTCATGTGCACAGAGCAATTAAAGAACTGGTGTCAAAACAGGTAGATGGAATTATTTACGTAACTGCACATGAAAGAATCCTGAAATGTATGCCGCAGGAGCTTCAGGTTCCTGTGGTTATGGCATATGGTTACAGTAAATCTTCAAGGATTCCTTCGGTTGTGGTGGATGATATCGGCGGTGAACACAAAATTGCCAGCTATGTTCTGGATCAGGGGCACAGGAAAGTGGGACTGATTACGGGTAAGGAGAACAGTATCCATACCCGGGACAGACTGCTTGGCTATCAGCGGGCGCTTTATGAGCATCATGTTCTGTATAATCCGGATTATGTAGTTACCGGTGACTGGACCAGAGAAGGCGGATATCGGGCTGCCTGCATTCTTCTGGAAAAAGATGTAACAGCTGTTCTGTGTATGAATGATCTGATGGCAGGCGGCGTTTATGACAGACTGGAGGAACTGAACATGATTCCGGGAACGGATATCAGTGTGGCAGGATACGATAACCGGGAAGTAGCGGGTTATTACAAACCTCCATTAACAACGGTGGAACTTCCGCTTTTTGAGATCGGACAGACAGCCTGCAGGCGGGTGTTTGAATTGATGGAGAAAGAGGCAGATCAGGATGAGCTGCAGGCAGAGGAAAGCAGCGGGCACAGCTGTTGTTCCGGTAACCAGGAGGAATATGCGGAACTGGAAGTGACGGGAGAAATGCTTGTCAGAAGTTCAGTTCGTTGTATGGGTTAGAATTTTTTGAATTTCAGACGACGAAAGAAGGAAAATACTACACAAAAAAGTGGACAGATATTTATGAAGATTTTACAAAGTTAAACGTTTAATGGTTGATGATATTGACGTGAAATTATGGATATGTTATAAAAAGATTAAAAGTGATTGTTTGATGGAGAATTATTGGACATCATCAGGCAGTCACTGATTTTTTATGCATTTAGTTAAACGTTTAATAAAGATGGAGGAGCCTATGGTGAATGCAAAAAAGGGGGCCAATTCCAGTGTGCCCCTGAAACACATTCAAATTAATGACAGATTTTTTGATAAGTATGTAAATCTTGTTAAAAAAGTAATTATTCCATATCAGTGGGAGGTATTGAATGACCGGCTGACTGATGTGGAAACAAGTCACTGCATTGAAAATTTCAGAATTGCAGCGGGAGAATCGGAAGGGGAATTCCAGGGAGCGGTTTTTCAGGATACCGATGCAGCAAAGTGGCTGGAAGCAGTGGGGTTTGTGCTTTCCATGGAAAGAGATGAACAGCTGGAGCAGCTGGCAGATGAAACCATCGAACTGATTGGCAGAGCACAGCAGCAGGATGGGTATATCAATACCTTTTTCACGATTAAGGAGCCGGATGCCAGATGGAGCAATCTGACGGAAGGGCATGAGCTTTATACTGCAGGTCATCTGATTGAAGCGGCTGTGGCATATTATGAAGCAACAGGAAAGGAACGTTTCCTGCAGATTATGTGTCGTTTTGCGGATCTGATCTGTGACACCTTTGGATGGGAAGAAGGAAAAATTCACGGATATCCCGGGCATCAGGAGATTGAACTGGCGCTGGTGAAGCTGTACCGTACTACCGGGAACAGGAAGTATCTGGAGCAGGCAAAGTATTTTATTGATGCAAGAGGCAAAGGTGAAAACTATTTTCTGAAAGAAATGGCCTCAGAAGGATATAAGAATATTTTTCCTGAATTTCTTCCCTATGATCCGAAGTATTCCCAGTCCCATCTTCCGGTCAGAGAGCAGAAAACAGCAGAAGGACATGCGGTGCGTGCCGTTTATATGTATTGTGCTATGGCTGACCTGGCAGAGGAATATCAGGATGAGGAGCTGATGCGGTGCTGCGAAACGCTCTGGAACAGCATAACAGGCAGAAGAATGTATCTTACCGGAAGTATCGGTTCATCCGGTCTTCTGGAACGTTTTACTGCGGATTATGATCTGCCCAATGACTGCAATTATTCGGAAACCTGTGCTTCCATCGGTCTGGCTCTGTTCGGAAAACGGATGGCTGATATCAAAAAAGATGCACGCTATATGGATGTGGTGGAGCGTGCGCTTTACAATACATTGCTTTCCGGAATCGCTCTCGACGGTAAAAGCTTTTTTTACGTGAATCCTCTGGAAGTATGGCCGGATAACTGCATTGACCGTACTTCGAAGGAACATGTAAAACCGGTACGGCAGAAGTGGTTCGGAGTCGCATGCTGTCCGCCCAACATTGCAAGAACGCTGGCATCTCTGGGACAGTACATTTATTTTCAGGAGAAGGATGCTTTATATATTAATCTGTATATTTCCAATCAGGCAGATGTTATGCTTGGGGAAGTGCCTGCGAAGATTGAACTGAAGGGGGAGTACCCCTGGAAAAACACTGTGGAATTAACGGTTACTGCAGAGACAGCAGTGAATACAGTGCTGGCGCTGCGCATTCCGGGTTATGCGAAAAATGTACACTTTTATAAGAACGGAGCGAAAGTGACCGATTATTCTGTGAGAAACGGATATGCCATGCTGCAGGGAGAGTATCTGAAAGATATCATTACAATACGGTTTGATGTTGTACCGGAGTTTGTTCATGCCAATCCTGCTGTCAGAGCAGATTCGGGAAAAACAGCGCTTGTGAAAGGACCGCTGGTTTACTGTCTTGAGGAAACGGACAACGGAACCAATCTGGCTTCGGTATTTGTGAACAGCAATTGTACTCTGCGTGAGGATTTTGAAGAAAATCTGCTGGGGGGTACAGGTGTGATTCGTTTTTCAGGGAAAAAGATCATCACCAACGGATGGGATGAAAACAGGCTTTACGGCACCGGGGCATTTGAATTCAGAGAAGTTGATCTGAAAGCGGTACCTTACTGTTACTGGAACAACAGAGCGCCGGGGGAAATGATCGTCTGGATGAAAGAATACTATCAGATATAAAATATCATATTTAAACGTTTAATAAAAGCAGAAAGCTAAATAATTATCTGAGGCTGCCGCAATTTTGCGGCAGCCTTTTTTGCGCATCATGCTGTACGTTCAGAGGAATAAATGATAAATTTTATCAGTAAAAGGAATGTTCTTGAAATGGAAAATCGTGGAAATTATAATGAGAAAAGCTGGTGGTCGCAATGAATTTGCAATAATATACAGACCTCTGACTGTAGTAGATCAGGAAGGAGAATGTCACATGAAAAATCATAAATTCTGGGCGTGGGCAATGATTGTATGCCTTTTTATGACAGTTTATACCGGCTATGAACATAAGTAGATCAGGAGGAATATAAGATGTTTGATTTTATCAGGAAAATTGATGCAAAACATTCCGGGATTTTTGCAGCGGGTGTTTTATTTGGAACAGCGGGAATTAAGATTCTTTCCAGCAGGGATGCGAAAAAATTATATACGACCTGTACAGCAGCTGTTTTGCGTGCAAAGGATTGTGTATTGAATACGGCAGCTGTTATTCAGGAAAATGCGGAAGATATCTACGCGGAAGCACAGCAGATTAATGAAGAAAGAGCAGCACGGGAAGCTGATATGGAATTAGCTGACGAAACGGATTCTGAAAAAGAGGCAGAAGAAACTTCTGATGAGGCAGCAGAAGAATGAAATTTATAATCAGGCATGAAATCAGAGGACGTATGCGGGTCCATATGGTTCAGAAAAATATGTCTTTTGAAGAGGCCGACATGCTGGAGTATTATCTGAGGAGCCGAAGCTTTGTTGTTTCTGTCCAGGTAAAAGAACGGACGCAGGATGCGGTGATCCGGTATACGGGAAACAGAGAGAATATCATTGATGCGCTCAGACAGTTTCAGTACCGGAAAGCGGAGGTTCCGCAGGAATATCTTCAGAATTCCGGCAGGAGACTGAATGCACAGTACTGGGAAAAGCTGATTGACAGCGTTCTTCTGCGGGCAGGCAATAAGCTGTTTCTGCCTTATCCGGTGCGCGCAGGGATTGCGGCGGTGAAGTCGGTAAAATATATTGCAGCAGGTATCAGAACGCTGCTGAAGGGTAAAATCGAAGTGCCGGTTCTTGATGCTGCGGCCATTGGCATTTCTATTATCAGAAAGGACTTTGATACAGCCGGTTCTGTTATGTTTCTGCTTGGAATCGGAGAGATTCTGGAGGAGTGGACTCATAAAAAATCGGTGGATGATCTGGCACGAAGCATGTCTCTGAATGTGAAAAAGGTCTGGCTGCTTCGGGAAGAGCAGGAAATTCTTGTTCCGGTTGCACAGATTCAGGCCGGTGATCTGATCGTGGTTCATATGGGAAACGTGATTCCGTTTGACGGAACGGTGACAGACGGAGACGCCATGGTAAATCAGTCCTCTCTGACAGGGGAGGCACTTCCCGTTCAGAGACGCAGGGACAATACCGTTTACGCAGGAACAGTGGTCGAAGAGGGAGAACTGACGATTCGGGTGCAGTCTGCCGGCGGTTCCAGCAAGTTTGAAAAAATCGTTGCCATGATTGAAGAGTCCGAGAAACTGAAATCCTCCGTAGAAGGAAAAGCGGAACATCTGGCAGATCAGTTGGTTCCCTGGACGCTGGCTGCAACGGGGCTGACATATCTGCTGACAGGCAATACAACGAAGGCCCTGTCAGTTCTTATGGTGGATTTTTCCTGTGCGCTGAAGCTTTCCATGCCCATAACGGTATTGTCTGCTATCCGTGAAGCCAGTACATATCAGATTACGGTGAAAGGCGGCAAATTTCTGGAGGCAGCAGCAGAAGCGGATACGATTGTTTTTGATAAGACCGGTACTTTGACGAAAGCTCAGCCTACTGTAGCGGATGTGGTACCCTTTAATGGAGATTCACCCGATGAACTGCTCCGGATTGCTGCCTGTATGGAGGAGCATTTCCCTCATTCCATGGCAAAAGCGGTAGTGGATGCAGCGAAAGCGCGCAATCTGATCCATCAGGAAATGCATTCCAAAGTGGAATATATTGTGGCTCATGGTATTTCCACAACGATTGAAGGGAAAAAGGCAATTATCGGAAGCCACCATTTTGTGTTTGAAGACGAAGGCTGCACCATTCCTGAAGGCATGCAGAAACGATTCGATTCTCTGCCTGCAGAATATTCCCATCTGTATCTGGCTGTTGAAAAAGAACTGGCAGCGGTAATCTGTATTGAGGACCCTCTGCGTCCGGAGGCCGGAGAGGTGGTTCGGATGCTGAAAATGGCAGGTATCAGAAAAGTTGTCATGATGACAGGTGACAGTGAGCGGACTGCCCGTGCCATTGCACAAAAGGTGGGAGTGGATGAATATTATTCTGAAGTCCTGCCGGAGGATAAGGCTGATTTTGTGGAAAGAGAAAAAGCCCGGGGACGAAAAGTAATCATGATTGGAGACGGTATCAACGATTCCCCTGCATTGTCAGCGGCTGATGTGGGAATCGCTGTCAGTGACGGAGCGGAAATTGCACGTGAAATTGCCGATGTCACCATCAGTGCAGAATATCTGTATCAGGTCGTGACTTTGAAAATACTAAGTAATGAACTGATGAAACGGATCCGGAAGAATTACCGCATGATCGTGGGAATCAATACCGGTCTGATTCTGCTGGGAGTGGGTGGGATCATTCAGCCCACTATCTCTGCATTGCTGCATAATACCTCCACGCTTGCAATCAGTCTGCGGAGCATGGGAAATCTTCTGGAACAGAAAGATCTGTCCCGGTATGGAAACTGAAATCGGACAACAGACTTCAACAGTAAATCGGAAAAAGAATCAGGGCTTTCTGCACAGGTTGATTGTGCAGGAAGCCCTGATGTGTCATCCAGTGTGAGAAATATCAGAAAAAGGCTGGAATAACAGATGCAAGATACAATCCTGAAACGAAAGAAACCACATTTGCAGTCACTGCGTAAAAAACTGCTTTTCTGCGCCTGCCGGAATCTGTGAGGCAGGCAGCATGAGAATAGATTCCCGCTTCAATTGCGGTTACGAATATTTCCATCAATCCGTAACTGAGTACAAAGATCTGAAAACCGCTTTCATAATTGACCCGGTTCAGTATAACGTTCAACAGAAGCTGTGTAATAAAGTTGACTTTTGCAATCAGAAGAAACTGATTTTTCATACGGTAACCGAATAGCAGTGCTGTCAGCAATTCCACAGCAATTGTCAGAATCACCCGGATGACAAAAGAAAACACTTCGGAGAGATAATCATAATTCCTTCGGACCTGTATCAGGCTCGCGGAAAAATCAGTTTGGGAATCGGAGGAGCCTGACAGGGAAACTTCGTAATAACTGTCGAAAGCATATCTCTCACAGGGCCGGCTTACAAGAAAAGTGTCGTATTCCGGTAAGTACAGAAGAATCTTGAAATTTTTCGGTGGATAATAGTCCCATTGAAAAGAATCTGTGCCGGAACAGTCGTCGTAAAAACCAATGAAGTAATAACCATCTGCATCCTGATAATCGCTGAAACGCTGAAAGATATCCGGTCGATCCAGATAGTCCTGCCCGCCAACATACCAGGGACCGGTTGAGGAACTGTCAGAAAGCAGAGTCACGTAATAAGTTTCTCCCTCAAGACCTTTAATATCGATGATGACTGAAGGTTTGGGTCCCGTGTCGGCGGATACGTGAGTATACATGGTCAGAAAACATACAGAAAAAAACATGAGAGTTTTTAAAAAACGGTTTATCTTATTCATTTGCATTCCTCCTCTGACCGATTCAGTTAAGCAGCCTCCTGTATGTTTTTATTTTATCACATGTTTTTAAAGGTGTCAATAAAAAGATAAAAAAGTTTTTAATATATCATATGTAAGATACTGAGCATATTTCTGGATATACCGTATGTTTCCGAAGTTCTGTTTTTACATAGACTAATAGGGAAGTGAATATTTTCTGTGAGAAAGGAGATATGATATGGAACCGAATCGTTCAAGACGGGAGATGGGTCGGTATCAGCAGAGCCGCGGGCTGCAGTCCCGTTCCGGCGGGGAACGGTATCCTGCACAGGAGGCGTGTGGATGCAGAAATTCCCTTGAAAAAATGGATCAGTATCCAATTGCCATGGCTTATGTGCCCTGGCAGAAATTCGGAAATACGTATGAACTGGAAAAGGCTTTCCGGACAGGGACGATTTTCCCGGAACTCGATCAGCCGTTTATGAGAGCGAGGTGCAGGGAAAGATGAGAGAACGAAATGAATTGATGCATCAGATTTGTCTGGTCGGTTTTGCGCTGGATGATATAACACTGTTTCTCGATACACATCCTCAGGATGAACAGGCTTTTGCCTATTATGAAACGCTGCAGAAACGGTATATGGAGCTTCGCAGCGAATATGTTTCCATGTTCGGACCTCTGAATAAATACGATGTGAACACCGGCAGGCCCTGCAGCTGCAGCGACGGCCGGTATCGCAAGGCTACATGGTCCTGGGGTGAATGCCCCATGCCCTGGGAAGGAGGCTGTTGAGTATGTGGGTATATGAAAAAAGATTGCAGTATCCGGTCAATATCAAAAATCCCGATCCGCAGATGGCGCAGGTGATCATCACCCAGATGGGCGGTCCTGACGGAGAACTGGCGGCTTCCATGCGGTATATCAGCCAGCGTTACGCCATGCCGAACTGTGAAGTGGCGGGGCTTCTGACCGATATCGGTGTATCGGCAATGGTATTGCACATTTCCAGAAAATGTCATTCCGGAAAAACTCTTTCCGGCATAGAGAACGGAATCAGGGAAATACTGATGGTAAATCCGTAACAATCATTTGAACAATTGCTGATTTGTGAAGAAATTTTTACGGATATTATTTCAGCAGGAGGGAGCAGCAATGAATTTGGATTACAGGATGAAAATACCGTCGGACACAAAAACACCGCCGGACACGAGAGCAGCGTCGGAATATGAACATGAGCGTTCGCTTGCCATGGCCTACGTTCCGTATCAGCAGTCAGGTGAAATATTCGGTCTTTCGGAGGCCATATCGAAGGGGACAATATTTCCGGAATTATACAAACCGTTTCAGAAAGGAGCGTGCGGGAATCATGAATGAGCGAGCGGAAAGAATGGAACTGCCCGGGCAGATCTGCAAGCTGGGTTTTGTGCTGTACGATCTGATTCTGTTTCTGGACACGCATCCGCAGGATGAGGGTGCCATGGCTTTATATGAAAAATATCTGCAGAAATATAAATCGGACCGAAACGAATATATCGGTGTTTACGGACCGCTGACAGCATTTGATGAAAAAAACGATGGGGACACATGCTGGTCATGGGGACAGGCACCCATGCCCTGGGAAGGAGGCTGCTGACGATGTGGTTTTATGAAAAAAGGCTGGAATATCCGGTCAATATTAAAAATCCCGATGCCAGGCTGGCTCAGCTGATCATATCCCAGCTGGGAGGTCCTGACGGAGAACTGGGCGCTTCCATGCGCTATCTGAACCAGCGTTATTCCATGCCTGTCCCGCAGGTGGCCGGTCTGCTGACAGATATCGGAACGGAAGAACTGGCTCATATGGAAATTATTTCGGCAATTCTGTACCAGCTGACGAAGGGACTGACCATGGAAGAAATCAAACAATCAGGTTTTGATAAATATTTTGTGGATCATACCACAGGCGTCTGGCCCCAGTCTGCAGGCGGCGTACCGTTCTGCGCTTCGGAATTTCAGTGCGCCGGTGACGCGATTACCGATCTGTTTGAAAATATGGCAGCAGAGCAGAAGGCCAGAACAACTTATGATAATATTCTGCGTCTGACGGATGATCCTGATGTCAGTGATCCGATTCGTTTCCTGCGTGCACGGGAGATCGTGCATTTCCAGCGATTCGGGGAAGGACTGCGCATCGTGCAGGAGCAGCTGGATTCTGGCAATTACTATGCATGCAACATTTCATTTGATAAAAAATAAAAACCTGAACAATAGCAGAATTTCATCAACCACGCTGGAGAATCTTCAGAATTCCAGGTTTTATAATTTTTAAATGCGCATCCGAAGATGCGCATTTTCTCTCAGGTTTTGTACCAATTTTGTTGTAACTGTTTGGAGACAGACTGATTAACGGGCGGTAACAGCAGATGCACCGGTTTTATCATAATCGCCCCAGACATTGCCGGAATCGGTTTTGGTATAAGCACGTACGGTAACGGTATATTTCGTATTGGGATTGAGACCGCCTACTTTAACCCAGCGGGTAGTAGACTTATAATCGCCCTGTTTTACCCATTTATTACCGTTTTTGATATAAATCCGGTAGCCGTCGGCACCTGTTACGCCTTTCCAGCTGACTTTAATAGTGGTCCGGCTGATTGTTTCTGCGCTGACAGCCGGTGCAGCAGGTTTGGTTACTTCGGCGGGCTTTTCAGAAGCGGCATCATAGGAGTAGGTAATTCCTTTCTGGCTGCATGTACTCGAAATCTTCTTTTTCCCGTCATAACGGAAAGCTTTTACCGTATAGCTGCAGGAATCTGTTTTGGCTGCTGTTTTATCGGTATAGGTACTCTGTTTCTGTCCGGTGACCTGAGCAACCAGTTTCCATTTGTCTGAAGGACTGTTTTTTCTGTAAATCCGGTAGCCGTCGGCACCGTTCACTGCTTTCCAGCTGACCTTCAGTCCGTTTCCGGTCCAGGTTACGCCGGAGAGCTCCGGTTCGCTTAATGCGGTAACAGCGGATGCGCCTGTTTTATCGTAGCTGCCCCATACGGTACCGGAATCGGTTTTGGTATAGGCACGAACGGTGAAGGTATACTCCGTACCAGGTTCCAGCCCCCATACCCTGACCCAGCGGGTGGTGGATTTGTAGTCACCCTGTTTCACCCACTTGGTCCCGTCTTTTATATAGATCCGGTATCCGTCAGCATTTTTTACACCCGTCCAGCTGACCTTGATAATGTTCGGACCGACAGTTTCTGCACTGACAGCAGGTGCATCAGATTTGGCAGCAGCTGCCTGAACCGGTTTTCCTGCCCCGGCAGTGACCAGTAAAATCATCATGAGAAGACTGAGCAGAGTCAGCCCTTTTTTACTGCAGTAACATTTCATACTTAACATCCTCCTTGCTGTGTATTGTTACATACTGAAAATGGTTTAGAATGCTGCAGCGGGGATACGACATTCTGTGCCCCCGTTTCCAGCAGTTTACTACAGTTCCAGCAGGGGAATCAAGACAGCTTCTGTTAAATCACATTTCTTTCGTAATACGATTTTGTGAATCAAATAAGACGATATTTAAGAAAACAGCAGAATGTTTTAAAAAAATTAAGAAAAAATTAAGTCAGTGCGGAAACCCGTCCGGGGGCATATTTGTTCTGTTTCTGAATAAAAATGAAATAAAGTTTTTCCGAATATGGTGAGATGGTATGGATCTGATAATGGATGCTTCAAAAAACGTAATTCTTGTTGTGGATGATAATCACAAAGTGACGGTTCTGACGGGCTGTCGGGAGCAGGTATTCAGGCGGCTGTATCAGGAGGGTGTCTGCAGGGAACTGTATCAGCGGAATATGCTGACGGAATGTCAGCTGAATCAGCTGCTGAATCGGCTGCAGTGATGGAGACACCGGGAAAGAACTGTTCTGCAGACAGAAATCAGGCTGGAAAAGTGAAAGTGGCCGCATACTGCAGGGTTTCCACCGAAACGGATGAACAGGCTGTTTCTCTGGAAAGTCAGCGCCTTTATTTTAGAAAATATATTGAAAATCAAGAAAACTGGGAGTTTTCAGGGATTTACTACGATGAAGGAATCAGCGGCACACAGACGATAAAGCGGCAGGGTTTCAACCAAATGATAGAAGACGCGCTGCACCACCGGATCGATCTGATTCTGACCAAAGAAGTGAGTCGTTTCGCCCGGAATACAGTGGATACATTGTCCTGTACCCGCAGGCTGAAAGCAGAGGGCATTGGCGTGATTTTTACCATTGACAATATTGATACAAGACAGCCTGACGGGGAACTGCGGCTCACCATCATGGCAAGTCTTGCTCAGGAAGAGAGCAGAAAGACATCAGAGCGCGTAAAATGGGGGCAGAGGCGTCAGATGGAACGGGGAGTTGTTTTCGGGCGGGATCTGCTGGGATATACTGTAAAAAACGGAAAACTGAAGATCAATGAGGCGGAAGTTCCTGCTGTCCGTGCGATTTTCCACAAATATACCAACGAAGGGAAAGGAATACATGTCATTGCCAGGGAACTGCTGGCAGAAGGAATGCGTCCCAGAGAGGCCTCAACATGGAATCCGGCAGTCATTCTCCGTATTCTGCGCAATGAGAAATATGCAGGAGATCTGTGTCAGAAGAAAACCATTACACCTGACTTCCTTACACATCGGAAAAAATATAATCACGGCGAGGAAGAGCTGATCTGCATTGCCAATCATCATGAACCGATTATTGATCGTGATCTGTGGAACAGGACGCAGAAGGAGCTGCAGAAGCGTTCCCGTTCCGTTAAGAAAGGAGAAAAGTACAGCAGCCGTTACTGGTGCAGCGGGAAATTATATTGTGGAGTCTGTGGGAAACATTTTATCAGCCGTACGAAAAAGTGCAAAAACGGGAAGTGGTACAGAGCCTGGAGATGCGGTACTGCAGCCGGTCACGGATCATTGAGGCAGAATGTGGATGACCGGAGAACCGCGTGCACAAACCGGTCGATTAACGAGCAGTCTCTGCTGACCTGTATGGAATACTGTTTATCACATATTCTGATGGATCGTGAGGAAATTAATGAGATGATTCTCGGAGAAATCCGATTCATGAATACGGTTGGGGAAGAAACATGCGGCATACAGGTGATTACGAAACAGATGGAAGAACTGAAAAAACGGAAAAAGAAGCTGATTGATCTGGCAGTCTCGGGAGCGATTACAAATGAAGAGTTTCAGGAACAGAAAGCATGGTATGATCAGAAAAACGGGCTTCTGATGCAGCAGGCTCAGGCGGCCGGAGATCGGGAGAAAATTCTTCTTCAGACAGCAAACATGAAATCATATGAAGCGGAGCTGGAATGTATAACAGGATTAAGAAAAGAGATGGAATGTACGTATCCGCAGCAGCTTTACCGGACATTGCTGGATCATATGGTTATCTATCAGGATCGTTCCGTTGAGATTTATCTGAAAGGGCTGTCCTGTGGATTCCGGCTGCGGATTTCCACCTGTGGAAGGATGGAACATTATCAGACCAGTATTATTTCTATGGAATTGATAAATCCAGGTGAGAATGGGGATGATCTGTGATAAAAATCTGATTCATGAAAGTGTTTTGTTTATGAGAAAAAATATCATGAATGCAGTGTGTTGTTGACAGTCGTGAGCACGTATGGTATATGTGTAATGAAAGTTAGTTTCAACAAACTGAATAGAAAGCATGAGGTTAAAAGGAATGAATCAGAATTTGAAAAAGAAACAGAAAATGCCGGAGAGCAGAGGTCTGATAAAAGCTGCATGGGTGATACTGGGCTTTCTCTGTCTGGGGTTGGGAACGACGGGAATTATTCTGCCGGTTCTGCCTACGGTTCCGTTTTATATGGCAACGGTTTTCTGTTTTGCAAAAAGTTCCCGAAAGCTTCACGACTGGTTTATCGCAACGAATCTGTATAGAAAACATCTGGACAGTTTTGTACGGCAGCGCGCCATGACCATGGGAACGAAATTTCGTATTATCGGCACCGTGACGGTGGTGATGGCCATCGGATTTTTCTGTATGAAGAATGTACCTGTGGGAAGAATCTGCATCGCGGTTGTATGGGTGTGTCATCTGTATTATTTTTTCCTGAGGGTGGAAACACTGCCGTCGGAATCCATACCGGAAAGCACTCTGCCGGAAGCAGATTGATAGATGAAGTAAAGGGGCAGTTTCGCTGCCGATACAGGTACTGAAGAGCTGGCTCATCTGGAAATCATCAGTGCTATCGTGCATCAGCTTACCAGAAATCTGAGCATGGAAGAAATCCAGGCTTCCGGTTTTGATAAATATTTCGTGGATCATACGGTGGGACTGTGGCCTCAGTCAGCAGGCGGCATTCCGTTCAATGCCTGTGAATTCCAGTCAAAAGGCGATCCCATCACTGATCTGGTGGAGGATATGGCAGCAGAACAGAAGGCAAGGACCACCTATGACAATATTCTGCGTCTGGCAAAGGATCCGGATATCTGTGATCCCATCCGTTTCCTGAGAGCGAGGGAAGTGGTGCATTTCCAGCGGTTCGGAGAAGGACTCCGCATGGTGCAGGAGCAGCTGGATTCCAGAAACTTCTACGCCTGCAACCCTGCATTTGACAAAAACTGCAAATAGCTCTTTTTAAATGAAAACAGTAATCACGGGATCAATCCTCTTTCTGTGGAACTGAAATCAAATTACTGCATTACGGCATGGAAAATTCAGCAGGACTATGCTATAATGCTGACGTACTACGAAAGAAAGGGGATTGGTATGATCGATACAATTATAAGTTTGCTGATCGGGGCTCTGGCGGGCTGGATTGCAGGTAATATTATGAACAGTGAAGGCGGGTTCTTCCGCAATATGGTACTTGGTGTAGTCGGAGGTGTGGTCGGCGGTTTTATATTCCGCTTTTTCGGATTCTACGCTCATGGGATGATTGCCAATATCATCGTCTCTGTAATCGGTGCCTGTCTCTGCATCTGGTTTGGCAGGAAATTTTTATAACGCTGTTCAGAGCCGGCATACAGTGATTTTATGGCCGGCTTTGAACAGTTGCAGTTATTTTTTTTTGGAATTTCCGGCAGACGGTTTCAGAAATGAAACCGTCTTTTTGTTTCTCTGCCGATTTTTCCGGGGCTGAGGCAGATTCCGACGATCAGGATGAACAACGTAACTGCCAGTGCCAGGATTCCCGGAAAGGGATGAGTGATAAGGCCGGTCAGCCAGAGCGGCAGAGTAATCAGGCCGATCACTGCATACAGAATCTGAAACATGAAATAGCCCAGCCGGTTCATGGGATCATTAAGCATGAGAAACAGATTGGCACCGCATGCGGTGAGCAGGAGCGCCGGAAAACCGTAATTCAGCGACTGCCCTCCATATCCCAGTATGATGTCGGTTATGATCCACAGTATTTCTATTGCCAGTGTATGACTCAGAATCCGTGCTGCGGGATTGATGTTGAACCGGATAAAAAAGCGCAGGGACAGCCAGCTGTAAAGAATTACTCCATCCACCGGTACAGACCAGCCCATGCCGTTATAATGGGTAAAATTGTACCATGTGAGTCCTGCGCCTGTCAGCAAAGTGAGCAGCATGTACCAGCGGATCAGCAGGCGGAACGATCCGGAAGAATCGGGAATCCCGGGATAAGGGGTCTCCTCCGGTGGTTCATGGATTCCGTTTCCCTCTGTCGTCAGTTCCACACCGTCTTCCTCGAGGCACTTCCAGAATGCATCTTCCAGATGGCTGTTTTTCCATACGGTACTGATGGTGAAAATGATTTCATCACGAAAGGAAACTGCTACGCATTTTACCGGCTGGGATTGCGAAGCCCCCATGATAAAGTGGAAATTCCGAATATACGGCTCATATTCCGGTTTCATACGGATGATTCCCAGATTGGACAGGGTGGTGGTAAAGCTTTTTGCAGAGCGGCTGTAGAGAAAACGGACACCGATTGCTTTTACAGGCAGAGGGACCAGCCGGATAAACAGATTTTTTTCGTTGGATACGTTGTAGGAAATCTGCTGTTCCAGCCACGCGGGCTCGGCCTGTCTTTTAAAATCATCTGTCAGCACCCGGAGAACTTCTTCAAAAGTCAGGCTGCGATTTTTTTCAAACTGTACCTGAGCCAGTGCAATACTGAAAAAATTCATAGTGGTTTCCGAAGGGAAAAACTGCCGCAGGTTCACAGGAATATTGAGGCAGATGGTGTCGTCCCTGTTTTCTCCGGACAGGTATTCTTTATATATGGTGTACACCAGAACGGCAGCCAGATACTGGGTAATGCTGACCTGATACCGGGAGGCGGCGGCTTTTACCGTGTTGATTTTCAGATGACCGTGAATCACGGAACTTTTGGGGTAATCCAGCTCAGGCTGCCGGATCTGATGTGCCTTGCTTTTTTTATAGCCTTTTACTTTCTGTTTACGGTAATATTTCAGATAACTGTCTTCACATACATTGGAAATGTTTTCCAGCGGGAAATCAGCGCCGTCAGGAGAACTGCTGTTTTCTGAGGAAAAAGCAGTATGGCTGTCCGATGATGATTTTTTTTCGCCGAAGTCTTCGGGGTGGGCCAGTCTGAGATATCGGGCGGTCAGCTCCTTCATAAACTGTATGGCTCCGAAACCGTCGGTCAGAGCATGAAAAATCTCAAGATAGATCTTATTCCGGTAATAGCCGGTCCGGAAAGGGTAGGAATGATTTTCATACCGTCTGATAAAGCGGCAGGGATAGAACTGTTCTTCTTCTATGCATGGTTTCCGTCTGTTGGACTCCATATAATACCAGAAGATACCGGTGCGCAGCTGAACCTGAAAAACTTCAAAATGAGGAAGTACCTGCCTGAGGGCTTTTTCCAGAATGGCAGGCTGTACTTCCTCATAAAGAACGGCTCCGATGCGGAAAACACCGCTGAACTGCAGATTATTGATAACCGGAAAAATATTGGCTGTATTGTCCAGGCGGTGCCATTTTAATTCATCAGAATATTTTTGCATGGAGTTCCTCCGTAATCAGGCTGCTAACGGTAGATGCCGTTCTCCAGCTCATCCATCCACATGAGCAGATCATAGCTTTTGTCGTCAAACAGTTTGACGATGATGCCGTAGGGATCGGAATCTCCGGAAAAGGCGTTGGCTTCATCCGTATCCACATGCATGGCCAGCCGGAAATTTTTATGTACGCGGACTACCACATCCGCGAAGATCATAGCACGCTCATAGCTTTTGGTGATGACGCAGACCTGATCGTTGTCGGACACATTCATGTGGATGGCCTGCTCCGGTGTCATGTGGATGTGGCGTTTGGCCACAATGACTCCTCTGGGGATTTCCAGAGAACCCTGGTCGCTGATCAGGGTACAGCCGGGAGTCAGCACAGTATCACCGGACTGGCGAATGATACCCGGAATGCCCAGCTTTCGGGAATCGGTGAGGGAAATCTCCACCTGAGTTTCCTTTCGGAAAGGGCCCAGAATGCTGACATTTTCAAATTCTCCCCGGGGACCTTTTACGGTCAGGCGCTGTTCGGAGAGATACTGTCCCGGCTGGCTCAGCTCTTTTTTAACGGTCAGCTGCGCTCCGGGGCCGAAAAGTTTTTCAAAATCTGCCTGACTGATATGAATATGGCGGGCAGAAGTTTCAATGGGAATCTTATATAACATGACAGAAAATCCTTTCTAAAACAGCGTAAATTTATCTGAAAAAAGGTTATCAGAAATTGCAAATAAAATCAAGCATTTTTACAATATATAATGAATTATTGCCAAAACAAGAAAAAAATATCAAATACAATAATCCGGTTGAATCGTCAGACAATTTATGGTATTCTAATCATTAATGGCTTACAATCTTTTAACGAAATCCGGTTTGGGCAGTTCCGGAGAAAAAAGAACGGGAAGCTGCCGGATTGAAACGGAGGGTGTCGGATATGTATTCGGAGATGAATAGTCTGAATAAAAAACTGGAAAGTATTCTGCAGAAGGGAGACTGCTGTGTGGCGTTTTCGGCCGGTGTGGACAGTACGCTGGTGCTGAAACTGGTCTGTGAACTGGCCGGAAAGCTGGGAAGAAAGGTATATGCGGTTACTTTTCATACTATGCTTCATCCGAGGGCTGATATGGAGCTTGCCATACATCTTGCGAAGGAATACGGTGCAGAAACTGCGGTTCTGGAAGTGGATGAATATGAAATCAGCGAAATTCTCGATAATCCGCCGGACCGTTGCTTTTACTGCAAGGACTATCTGTTTCGGACGCTTCTGGATTTTGCCCGGGAAAAGGGGTGTGTCAGCGTTCTGGATGGGACAAATGCAGATGACAGGAAAGTATTCCGACCGGGCCTTCTGGCTTTGCGGAAGAATGGAATCATCAGTCCGCTGGCCGAGTGCGGGATTACCAAGGCACAGGTCCGCAGGATGGCATCTTTCCTGAATCTGGAAACTGCATCGAAACCTTCCACCCCATGTCTGGCAACCCGTCTCCCCTATGGTGACAGGCTGGACAGAGAACTGCTGCAGCGGATCGAGGCGGGAGAGGATTATCTGAAATCACTGGGATTTCGGGCTTCGCGGATCAGAGTGCATGGGACAGTGGCGAGAATTGAACTGGAACCTGAAGACTTCAATCTTCTGTTTTCGTGCAGAGAGGAACTGGTCTGCCGGCTGAAAGAACTGGGCTTCTGCTATGTTACACTCGACCTGCAGGGGCTTCGTTCCGGAAGCATGGATGAAGTATTGCCGGAGAAAGTTAAAGAATCATTGACATTAGAACAAAACAGGTAATGAATGGGGGATTAACACGCAATGGAGAGAAGAGGTTATTTCCATCAGAAATTTGGCGGGCAGTATATGCCGGAAGCTCTGATGAATGCTCTGTCAGAGATGGAGGGTGAGCATCAGTTTGTTGCACAGGATCAGTGCTTTACGAAAGAACTGGATTATTTCTGCAATGAATACGGGGGGAGAAAGACTCCTTTGTATAAAGCAAGACTTTTATCGAAAAAATACGGACCGGATATTTATTTTAAACGGGAAGATCTGCTGTATTGCGGCGGCGGCAGTTTCCAGGCAATTGCAGGGCAGATGATCATCGGAAAAAGGACCGGCAAGAACAAGGTTCTGATTCCTGTCTGCAATCCGCAGCACGGATGTATTGCAGCCGGACTGGCTGCAGCGATGGGCATGGCCTGTGAGGTGGTTATGCCGGAGATTACAGCGAGGAGCCATCATGAAGAGATTCTGGAAATGCAGCTGGTCAATGCGCTGATTACCATTATTCCGGGAGATTTTGAGGAAGTGTGCAGAACTGCAAGAGCCCGCTGGATCACTCAGGCGCCTGAGGTTGTGTATATTCAGACCAGAGCGGCAGGTCCCCATCCTTATCCTCTTATGGTTAGAGAATATCAGAAAGTGATCGGTGAGGAGATGAAGGAACAGATGCTGGAAGCCTGCGGGAAACTTCCGGAGCTGATTGTAGCGGCAGTTGGAGACGACGCTGCGGCAATTGGCGCGTTTACTGTATTTGAAAATGAATCCGGTGTCAAATTGATTGCTGCAGAACGGGAAGATCACGCGGTTCTCAGTCACGGAGAGGAAGGTATTTCGGAAGGGATGCGTTCTCTGTTTTTGCAGAATGATCAGGGTGACTGTCTGCCCGGGAAAGTTTTTATGGATATGCCGTGCCAGGCCGGTGCAGAACCGGAACTGGCGGCCATGGCGGCTGAGAAACGGGTTTTTCCTTCCATAGTGACCAGGGAGGAAGCGATTCTTGCGGCACTGGAAGTGGCGGCACTGGAGGGATTCCTGCCGGGAGAAAACAGTTCATATGCAGTTGCTGAGGCACTGAAGGCTTCCAGAGATTATGCGCTGGATGAGAACATCGTGGTGGTTCTGTCAGGGAAAGCAGAAAGAAGCTGGATCGAGACCTGCATGAGAAAGAAGGTGGAAAGATGAATCATCTGAGCAGAATCCTGACAGATAATCAGGATACAGGAAAAAAGATATTTGTAATCAGAATGGAGCAGAACATTCTGGAAACCGCTCCGTTAAAAGAAGCGGTTTCCATTCTGAAAGAGAAAAAATTCGGGGCAATCAGCCTGATCTGCACCGGTTTACTGACGGATTGTCTGAAACTGGCAAAAGAGCTGGCAATTGAACGACAGATGCCGGTAATTCTGGAAACCGGATTCCATAAGATTCTGAAATATGGCATTGCAGAATTTGCCGAAGCGGCAGCAGCAGCAGGGATTTCAGGCATCCGCGTTCCGGATCTTCCATTCGAAGAACAGGGACAGATGGCCGTGTATCTGCTGGATGAAGAGGGACCGTTCCTGATTCGGGAAATCACTCCGTCTTCCGGAGACCGCATTATACAGAATATGCAGTTTGCCCGGGGATTCGTCTGGTGCAGCAGTGAGGGCAATACGGAGTTTCTTTCCGCTCTGCAGGGAGATCCGCTGATCTTTTATCTGTATGCTGTGGAGGCGGCAGCAACCCGTCCGGTTCTTCTTGATTTCGGAAGCAGATGCTATGGCAATCTGCAGGAATATCTGGCTTCTGCAGACGGCGCCATTGTTGGGAATGATCTGATTGACAGTTTCCGCCGGGAGGGATATTCCTCCAGACTGCTGAGCGAGTTCTGCGGCAGGTTTGATTTATAAGACACAGTTTATCCTGCGGCTTTCCGTATCATAGTAATATATGGTATCGGAAAGCTTTTCTGTTGCAGCAACGTCATGATCGTTGATTTCGCGGACCATTTCCGCCAGATGATGCGGATTCAGGTTTTCCTCATCCGGCAGGAGAATTACTTCATGGATACTGCTGGGAAGAATGTAGAAATTTCCTCCGATTCTGTCGGCGGCCTGTTCCAGGCAGTTTTCATACAGGAGGACTGCGGCTCCATTGCAGCGGCTGCTGTTGGTCAGAACAAACATCTCCATATGGCTTTCCTCATCGGTATACTGATTCAGTATATCCTCCGCCATCAGTTCGATGGTCTGGTCAGAAAGCATTCCCTCATCTGATATCTGTTCCTGTTCTTTGTAAAGGGAAGCTTCCTGTTTCAGATCTTCGATGATAAGAGTACGCATGAGATTTTCAAGGGACATGAAGCTGGCTTCCAGCAGAATCGGTGTATTATGAGAAGCAAGAGCGTATATGGTGTCCGGATCTGTTTTCCAGAGAGCCAGGTGTTCATTGGTGATGATGGCTGTGGCATCTCCTGCTGCATCGCTGTCCAGCAGCAGATAGAAAATTATGGCCAGATCCAGATAGCGCACATGGGGAATTGTTTCCAGCAATTCTCTGTTTGCTTCATAATTAACCAGTTTATAGGCAATCAGGTTTCTTGCACAGGAAAAGTTCAGAATCATATCCGTATCAATGTGGAAAGCGCCGCAGCTGGCTTCGTAGATATCACTGATCTCCTGAATGATCGTATTGAGAGGCGTTCCTTCTTCATATTGACGGTAATAATCGTTCAGATAAATGGACGGGCTGATTCCCTGTTCTCCGGACAGAATTGTCAGGGCATCCAGATGGACGCTGTTGTTCTTCAGAACGGGCTGAATCCTGACCGGTACGCCGGGGCCCATCATCTGTTCAAAAGTGTTTTTGATATAGTTGACAAAATGATCGTACTGCATGGTAAATCCTCCTGAAAATGAAATGATAAAAGACAGTCCTGATGACTGATGGAAAAGACTATTGGAAAAGTCGAAAAGAGTATATCATAAAAAGACTATCTGTGTCAACCGTCTGCTGCGAAATTTCAGGAAAATATTTTGGAAATGGCAATAAAAAAATGCATCTGACAGGAGTCGAACCTGCGCACATGCCTCCGGAGGGCACCGCTCTATCCACTGAGCTACAGATGCATCGTTGACAGTATACAAGGTTTCAAAAAAAATTGCAAGTGTTTTTTTGAATATTTTTGAAAATTTATTTTATTTTTACAGATTTAAAACAATTTTAACTGCTCAAAATCCATATTTCCGTAAAATCTCTTGCTTTTTCACACCTCTTTTGCTATCATACAATCGTAATAACTATGCGGCTATGTCGTAAATCTGAAAAGGAGGAAACAGATGACCACAGGAAGCGAGACTGAGCATCAGAGGAAAATCGGCAGACATGGTCTGTTTGTCAGACATGTATCCGTGATCTGCATATTTGTCATGATGTTCATGTTTATTCTGACAGGATGTTCAACTTCAGCGGATCAGGAGAAGGATGCCGCCGGAGAGACCAGCATTATCCCCATTGAGAATGAAACAGACGGTTCAGCAGATACTGTTATTGAACTTTCAGAAGATACAGACCCTGGTATCAATGAACTTTTTACAACATATTTTGCAGATCTTGCAAAGGGAGATGTAAAAGCTCTCGGCAAGATCATGGTAAATGCTCCCGATAAAGACACGGTGGCAAAGGAAAGCGAGTATATTGAAGATTATCAGAATATAAAGTGTTATTCGAAAAAAGGTATACTGGACGATACCTATGTGGTTTATGTATACTATGAAGTAAAGTTCAGGAATATTGATACGCTTGCTCCCAGTATGATCCGGGAATATGTATGCACCAATGAAGATGGCACACTGTACATTAATAACGGAGAAGTAAGCGGTGAGGTTGCTTCATGGCTGGAAGAAGTACAGGCAAGTGACAGTGCTCAGAAACTGGTGGACAGCGTGAATGAGGCACTTACAGAAGCAGCTTCTTCCGATAAAAAGCTTTATGAACTGATTGCCAAGCTGAATGAAGGTGCGGGTACCGTGGCTTCCGCCGAAGAATCGAGTGCTGAAGAAACGACAGCAAAGAAAGAATCAGAGCAGGAAAGCAAAGAAACCGAATCTTCAAAGGAAGAAACTACAAAGGCAGAAACAGAAAAGGAGACCACAAAGGCTGCTGAGACGACTGCCAAGGAGACCGAGTATAAAGCTTTTGACAAGAAGAAAACCATGTATGCTCAGGAGAATCTCAATATCAGAAAGAAAGCATCTGCTGATTCCAAGCTGATGGGCAAACTGATTGCAGGAGATTCCATAACAGCTCTGGGCACAACAGGTAAGTGGACTGTTGTCAGCTATAAAGGTGGAAAGGCCTATATTCTTTCCGAACTGTTAGGTAAAAAGAAACCGGATCTGGGTGTTTCATTCAAGAGCGTGGATGAGACAGTGGAAGCAACCCAGAATGTCCGTATGAGAAAACAGCCCGATGCGAATGCAGAGGTTGCTGGTACGCTGCCGGGAGGCACCAAAGTAACACGAACCGGTTATGATTCCAAGTGGAGCAGGATCGTATATAACGGAAAAACTGTTTATGTAGCGTCAGAATATCTGCAGAAATAACCGGGTAAAGTATGAAGAACAGGAGGTGCTGGTTTCAGCACCTCTTTTTTAGGTGTGCCGCGGGTGCATGTTCTAAAAGATGTATAAACAGGAAAAGATCATAGCTGATATTTGCAATAAAGGAGTACAGGAATGGATGTTAAGGAATTTGATTATGATCTGCCGGAAGAACTGATTGCGCAGGATCCCCTGGAGGACCGGGCTGCATCCAGACTTCTGGTGCTGGATAAAAAAACGGGAGATATTGAACACAGAACATTTCGCGATATCAGATCTTATCTGCGTGCGGGAGATGTGCTTGTAATCAATAATACCAAAGTGATTCCGGCAAGACTTTACGGAGTAAAAGAAGGCACGGGAGCTGTGATTGAGATTCTTCTTCTGAAGAATAAAGGCAATGATATCTGGGAAACACTGGTAAAGCCGGGGAAAAAGGCCAGACCCGGAGCAAAAATCATATTTGGAGACGGTCTGCTGACCGGAGAAGTGATTGATGTGGTGGAAGATGGCAACCGGCTGATCCGTTTTTCCTATGAAGGAATTTTCAATGAGATCCTGGATCGGCTGGGACAGGTGCCTCTTCCTCCTTATATCACTCATAAACTGGAGGATCGGAGCCGCTACTCCACCGTTTATGAAAAATACGAAGGCTCTGCCGCTGCTCCCACTGCCGGGCTGCATTTTACGAAAGAACTGCTGCAGGAAATCCGGAACATGGGTGTACAGATTGCAGAAGTTACGCTGCATGTGGGGCTGGGAACCTTCCGTCCGGTCAAGGTGGATAAAGTGGAGGAGCATCATATGCATTCCGAGTTCTATTCCGTGGAGGAGGATCAGGCTGAACTGATCAATCGGGCCAAGGCGGAAGGCCGGAGAGTGATTGCGGTTGGTACTACCAGCTGTCGTACACTGGAATCGGCTGCTGACCGGAAAGGTCATATCCGGTCCGGAAGCGGATGGACGGAGATTTTCATATATCCGGGATTTGAATTCAGGATTCTGGATGCTTTGATTACCAATTTCCATCTGCCCCAGTCCACTCTTTTGATGCTGGTCTCTGCACTGGCAGGAAAAGAGCATATTATGAAAGCGTATCAGGAGGCAATTCGGGAAAGGTACCGTTTCTTCAGCTTCGGGGATGCCATGTTTATTTATGACAGAGACAGTGATGCAGACGGGAATGAGTTATATATGGAAGAGATGCCGGAAGAGAAGCAGATAGAAGAGCATTATACTGGAGGGAAAGATGAAACCGGTCAGACTGAATAAATTTTTAAGCGAAGCAGGCGTCTGTTCCAGACGTCAGGCGGATGCCATGATCGAAGAAGGGCGTGTTCTGGTGAATGGCGAAACTGCTCATACCGGCATGAAAGTGACTGCTGACATGGAGATACGGGTGGACGGTGAGCCGGTGGGACAGAAAGCAAGGCCGGTGCTGCTGGCTGTGAATAAGCCCAGAGGAATTGTATGTACAACTTCAGAAAAAGAGAAGGACAATATCGTTGATTTTCTGCATTATCCATCCCGCATTTATCCGGTGGGACGTCTCGACAAGGATTCAGAGGGTCTGATTCTCATGACCAATCAGGGAGATCTGGTCAATCGTATCCTGCGCGGATCCAACCGGCATGAGAAAGAGTATATTGTCCGGGTGAACAGGCCGGTTACACAGGATTTTCTTACTGCCATGCGTCAGGGCGTTCCGATTCCCGATACGAATAAGGTTCGCAGGAGCGGTTCGTATCTGACAGAAGAGGATGCACCGGTGGTACTGACAAGACCGTGTCAGGTAGATGCGCTGGGCAAAATGACTTTCCGCATTGTGCTGACGCAGGGATTGAACCGGCAGATACGCCGCATGTGTGAATATCTGGATTATCGGGTAGTGGAACTGAAGCGGGTTCGTGTGCTGAATATCCGACTGGGTGATCTGGAGGTTGGACGGTACCGGGAAATCACCGGTTCGGAATACCGGAGACTGATGGCACTGCTGGAACATTCATCGAATCTGTCTTACAGACAGAGAACAGGAGGAAAAGATGGATCAATCGAGACGAATGAAGGAATTGATTGAGATTCTGAATCGAGCTTCTAAAGCCTATTATCAGGAAAATACGGAAATTATGAGCAATTTTGAATACGACGCACTTTACGATGAACTGGTGGAGCTGGAAAAAAAGACCGGGATTGTTATGGCATCCAGTCCGACCATTCATGTAGGATATGAGCTTCTGACGGAACTGCCGAAAGAACCTCATGCGTCTCCCATGCTTTCTCTGGATAAAACAAAAAGTGCGGCGGAGCTTCGCAGCTGGCTGAATGAAAAAGAGGGAATCCTTTCATGGAAGCTGGACGGATTGACTATCGTGCTGACTTACCGCAATGGCAGGCTGGAAAAGGCAGTTACCCGCGGTAATGGTGAGGTCGGGGAAGTTATCACTCCCAATGCCAGAACATTTGTCAATGTTCCGCTTCAGATCGCGTTTCAGGGTGAGCTGGTGCTTCGCGGGGAAGCGGTGATTCCCTACAGTGTTTTCAATCGTATCAATCATGAGATTGAAGACGTGGAAGCCCGATACAAAAATCCGCGAAATCTGTGCAGCGGTTCGGTCAGACAGCTCAACAGTGAGATTACAGCTTCCCGCAGCGTGCATTTTTATGCATTTAATCTGGTATCGGCTGAAGGTATGGATTTTAACTCCCGGGAGAAACAGTTTGAATGGCTGTCCGGACAGGGATTTGATGTGGTGGAATATGTGAAAGTCAGTCCGGAAACCATTGAGGAGGAGGTTCTGCGTTTTGCAGAAAGGATTTCCGACCTGGATGTTCCTTCCGATGGGCTGGTCCTGATTTATGAAGACATTGCATACGGCAGCAGCCTTGGCAGAACGGCCAAATTCCCCAGAGATTCCATTGCGTTTAAATGGGCTGATGAAACAGCCGAGACGACTCTCCGTTATGTGGAATGGAGTGCTTCACGAACAGGTCTGATTAATCCGGTGGCTGTTTTTGAGCCGGTACAGCTGGAAGGAACTACTGTCAGCCGTGCAAGCGTTCACAACCTCAGCATTGTGGAGTCTCTGGCACTTGGTGAAGGCGATAAGATTACAGTATATAAAGCCAACATGATCATTCCACAGATTGCGGAGAATCTTACAAGGAGTGCCTCTCTTCAGATTCCGGACAGCTGTCCTGTCTGCGGTGGGAAGACGGAGATCCGCATGGTTAATGAGGCAAAAAGCCTGTACTGTACCAATCCGTCATGTACGGCAAAAAAGATCAAGAGCCTTGCCTTGTTTGTCAGCCGGGATGCCATGAATATCGACGGACTTTCGGAGGCTACTCTGGAAAAACTGGTGGCAGCAGGCATGATCCACAGCTTTGCTGATCTGTATCATCTGGACCGGTACCGGGAGCAGATTGTGGAGATGGAAGGTATGGGAGAGAAATCCTATGAAAAACTGCTGGCTGCTATCGAAAAGTCGAGAAAAACCACTGTTTCCCGTGTCATATACAGTCTGGGCATGGAAGGGGTCGGACCGGCAACTGCCAAACTGATCTGCAGTTATTTTGATCAGGATCCGGATCGGATTGCATCTGCAAAAGCGGAAGAACTGGTTTCCATTGAAGGAATCGGCCCGGTTACGGCAGCAGCGGTGGAAGCATATTTTGCTTCTGCCGATCATCTGAAGGCGTACCATGCTGTTCTTGAAGAATTGCAGCTTGTAAAAGAGCAGGCTGCTGAAGAAAGCGTGATCGCAGGCAAAATATTTGTAATCACAGGTTCCCTGAACCAATATGCCAATCGTAATGCATTGAAAGCGGAGATTGAGAAACTTGGAGGAAAGGTAACCGGATCGGTTACTTCCAAAACAGATTATCTGATCAACAATGATGTAACCTCCGGTTCATCAAAAAATAAAAAAGCAAGAGAGCTTCAGATACCCATTCTTTCGGAAGAGGACTTTATTGCCATGATCCATTCCGAAAAGTTATGATAAAGAGGAAATATATGGAGGGATAATTATGCCAATCAAGATACAGGACGGCCTTCCGGCGCGTTCCATACTGGAATCTGAGAATATTTTTATGATGGGAGAGGAAAGGGCGAAAAATCAGGACATTCGTCCCCTTCAGATTCTTCTGCTGAATCTGATGCCCATTAAGCAGGATACGGAGACGCAGCTCTATCGTGCTCTTTCCAATACACCGCTTCAGGTGGAAGTCAGCTTTTTGAATGTAACGGATCATGTTTCCAAAAATACTTCCATCAGCCATCTGAATAAATTCTATCAGAGCTTTGCGGATGTAAAGCGGAAACACTTTGACGGTATGATTATTACGGGAGCGCCGGTGGAGCAGATGCCGTTTGAGGAGGTGGATTACTGGGACGAACTGACCACGATTATGGAGTGGAGCAAAACCCATGTAACTTCCACGCTTCATATCTGCTGGGGGGCACAGGCAGGGCTTTATTATCATTATGGGATCAATAAGCATCTGATGAAAACGAAACTTTCCGGTATTTACACTCAGAAAGTGACTGATCGTAAAATTCCTCTGGTTCGCAGTTTTGATGACCAGTTTACGGCTCCGCATTCCCGCTACACCACAGTAAACCGCCGGGAAGTTCTGGAAAACCCGGATCTGATCATTTGTGCGGAATCGGAAGTGGCCGGTGTTTATCTGGTTATGAGTGTGGACGGAAAACGGGTTTTCGTATTCGGTCATCCGGAATATGATCGTATGACACTGAATGAAGAGTATAAGCGCGACATCGGGCGCGGACTGGATCCGGCGCTTCCGGTCAATTATTATCCGAATAATGATCCTGACGCGTTCCCATTACTCACATGGAGAAGTCATGCCAATCTGCTGTATACCAACTGGCTGAATTTCTATGTGTACCAGGAGACTCCCTACGAGCTGGCGGAAGAGCAGTCTGAAGAGTAATCTGAAACACAAAATTGCATATGACTTGCATTTTCTGTATGATTGTGCTATAGTTTGAAATTGACCTGCGGGAGTTTTCCTGCATATGTGTATTTGTTGGGAAAGGATGTGTCGATTATGACAAAGATAGATATTATTTCCGGCTTTCTTGGGGCCGGTAAGACAACTTTAATTAAAAAACTGCTCTCCGAAGCGCTGAAAGGGCAGCAGACGGTTCTGATCGAGAATGAATTCGGCGAAATTGGTATCGACGGCGGTTTTCTGAAAGAAGCCGGTATTGAGATTCGTGAGATGAATTCCGGCTGTATCTGCTGTACTCTGGTCGGCGATTTTGAAACTTCCCTGAAAGAAGTGATGAGCCAGTACCATCCGGACCGCATTATCATCGAACCCAGCGGCGTTGGAAAGCTTTCTGATGTCGTCCGTGCTGTCAGTGTACTGAATGAGGATTCAGAAGCTCAGTTTAACAGCGCGGCAGTTGTGGTGGATGCTACCAGGGCAAAGATGTATATGAAGAATTTCGGTGAGTTTTACAATGACCAGATTGCGACAGCAGGTACTGTTATCCTGAGCCGTACCGGTTCCATGAAGCAGGATAAGATTGAAAAGGCGATTTCTCTGATTCGTGAAATCAACCCGACTGCTCAGATTATCACGACTCCCTGGGATCAGCTGAACGGCACTCAGATTCTGGAGACAATGGAAGGTGAAAAAGACAGTATGGCGGTTCAGCTGCTGAAAGAAATGGAAGAACTTGACCATCATCACCACCACGATCATGAGGAGTGCTGCGGCCATGACCACGACCATGACCATCATCATCACCACGATCATGAGGAGTGCTGCGGTCATGATCACGACCACGACCATCATCATCACCACCATGATCATGAGGATGGCTGCTGCGACCATGACCATCACCACCACGATCATGAGGAGTGCTGCAACCATGACCACGATCATCACGAGCACCATCACCATCATCATGCTGATGAGGTATTTGCAAGCATCGGTATGGAAACTATCCGTAAATATACACAGGATGAGATTACTGCCTGCCTGAAGGTTCTGGGCGATGCGGACAAATACGGTATGGTTCTCCGGGCAAAGGGTATGGTTGCTTCTTCGGAAGGGGAAGAATGGATTCATTTTGATTATGTTCCGGAGGAGATGGAAGTTCGTACCGGCGCTGCTGATGTTACCGGTAAAATTGTTATCATCGGTTCTGGTGTAAAGGAAGACGCCGTTAAAAAACTGTTTCTGAACTAATGGAAAGTGGATGAATGGAAGGGCTGAGTTATGTTCAAAAGAAATAAAACAATACCTGTATATATGATCAATGGTTTTCTGGAGAGCGGCAAAACATCTTTTATTGCGTTTACTCTGGAACAGGATTATTTCCAGATTGATGGAGAGACTCTGCTCCTGCTGTGCGAGGAAGGTATGGAGGAGTATGATGATGAACTTCTGGAGGCGACTCATACCGTTGTGGAGCTGATTGAAGACGAATCAGAGTTTACCCCGGAGCATCTGTCAGCCATTGCTGCAAAGCATCGTCCGGAACGGATTATTATTGAATACAACGGGATGTGGCTGATGCGTGATAAAGAACTTCCGGCAAACTGGGCAATCGAGCAGCAGATTACTCATGTAGATGCTTCCACATTTGAAGTGTTTTACAAGAACATGAAGTCTCTGTTCGGTGAGATGGTGAAGAATTCCGATATGGTTATTTTCAACCGCTGCGATATGGTTGAGGATCTGGCACCGCTGCGCAGAACCGTACAGGCAGTCAATATGAACGCGGAAGTGGTATTTGAAGATGAGGAAGGCGAAGTGCAGGAGATGACTGAGGAAGATCTTCCATATGATCTGGATGCGGATGTCATTGAACTGGAAGGGCCTGCCTATGCTATCTGGTATATGGATGCTCTTGATAATCCCGGCCGTTATGACGGCAAAGTGGTCCGTTACAAGGGTATGGTCATGCATCCCGGTGATTTCCCGAAAAACGCATTCGTTCCCGGCAGACTTGTGAATACCTGCTGCGAACAGGATATGGCATTTTTCGGTTTTGTCGTAAAGAGCAGTCAGGCAGATAAATTTGCAGATCGTGACTGGGTGGAAGTTACTGCAAAGGTGAATATTGAGTACTGGAAAGATTATGAAGGGGAAGGCCCTGTTCTGTATGCCTCCGACATTCACAGAACGGTGCAGCCTGTACCGGATATCATCAGCTTTATGTAACATTATTATAAGAGATGCTGTAATTGTGCAGCATCTTTTTTCGTTTTATATATGAAATCAGTAAAGATAGCAGGACAGGAGAAAACAGAAAATCAGCCTGACATCCGATGCGCCGGAGGTCAGGCTGACTGGCAGAAAAATATTGCAAAATGGGCTTTCAGTGATTAGTCAGCCACATAAATGCCTTCATTAAAGAGCTTCACTGTTTTCTGTATCTTCGCCGTAGGCGTCATCAGATCCGAGATGGATACATCGTGGTTGATGGTGTTGATGATAGCAGCCAGATATTTGCTCATGTCTGCTTCCTGATACCAGGGTTTGTGAAGAAGCTCGGCAGGCCTGTAATTCAGATTGGTCGTAATGACTCGATCAATATAGCCGTTGTTGTAGAATTCATCAAATTTTTCAAAACCGCTTGTAAACAGGCCGAAAGTACATAAAACAATGACTCTGGCAGCCTTGCGGTCCTTCAGTTCGCGGCAGGTATCCAGCATGCTTTCACCGGAAGCGATCATATCATCGATGATGATTACGGTTTTGCCTTCCACGCTGCTGCCCAGAAATTCATGAGCTACGATAGGATTACGTCCGTTAATTACGCGGGAATAATCGCGTCTTTTGTAGAACATGCCCATGTCAACGCCGATGTTGTTGGCCAGATAAACGGCACGGGACATGGCGCCTTCGTCCGGACTGATTACCATAACATGATCTTTGTCGATCTTCAGATCCGGTTCAGATCGAAACAGTGCTTTCAGAAACTGGTAGGTAGGCATGAAATTGTTGAACTCGAATAAAGGAATAGCATTCTGAACACGCGGATCGTGTGCATCGAATGTGATAATACTGTCAATTCCCATATTTACAAGTTCTTCCAGTGCATAAGCACAGTCGAGAGATTCTCTCTTGGTTCTTTTATGCTGTCTGCTTTCATACAGGAACGGCATAATCACGTTGATACGGTGTGCACTGGGCTGAGCTGTTGAAATGATACGCTTCAGATCAGCAAAATGATCATCCGGTGACATATGGTTCACATTGCCGCACACATTGTAGGTAAGGCTGTGATTCATCACATCAACCATAACAAACAGATCACTTCCCCGTACTGAAGAATTAATCACACCTTTTCCTTCTCCGCTTCCGAATCTGGGGCATTCACATTCAATGAGATAGCTGTCCCTGTCGTAACCGCGGATGCCCAGAGTACTGTCCTGCTCCTGCATAAGCAATTCGTAATCATTCTTACGGAACTGTACAATGTAGTCATCTACTTTTTTGCCCAGTTCCTGACAGCTTTTCAGGGCAGCAATACGCAATGGCGCTACTGGCAGTGCACCGCCAAAAGTATAATCTTTCGTCATATTAATTTCTCCCTCTTCCGGCAGACACAGACTTCCTGCCGGCGACTCATAATGATTCAATACCTTTATAACATTATCTGATGGTGAGGTCAAGCATATTTTGCTCTTTTGTAAATACTTTGCAAAGAATCTGTTTTTTACCGTTTTTATCCTAAAATCCATATAATAGCCACTCAATATTATTAACACCAGGGAGCAAAATCC
>JBJELO010000090.1:0-51614 GCA_051879195.1 Lachnospiraceae bacterium | reverse complement strand
AGGAAGACTGGATCCGGGTTTATATTGAAGATTACGTACATACATATATTCAGCGTCTGCGCGGGCTGGATGAAAGCGGGGTATCCGGAGGCATGCTTCTGGGAAAGAAACAGCGTATCAATGGTATTATGCATCTGTTTATACGGGGAGCAGTGGTAGCGGACGACCCGTTCTGGCGCGATCCGGGGCAGACTCCGGGAAAACTGAAAGCGGAATGCAGTGTTTATTTTCCGGAGCTGGAGATCTGCGGATTTTTCATTTCCAGCAGGGAAAACAGAAGCTCGGAGGTTGATCTGGTACGCATATTTGAGACCCATTTTCCTTCAGAGTATCAGATATTGTTTAATGTGAGAGATCAGGATGAGGAGGTGTTTTCCTATTCGGGACACGGGCTGATACGTCTGGCAGGATATTATATTTACTATGAAAAAAATGAGGAGATGCAGTCCTATATTATCAGGCAGGAGAGTCTCAGAGTGCTGGAACGCCGCAGCGGGGAAGAGGAACAGGGTAATCCTGCTGTGCGGGAGGTGAAAAATCAGGCAGGAAAGAAGGTGGACAGAACCACAAAAGCAGGAAAACGGATACCGGGGTTTGCCGGAAGAGATACTCCCGGAGGAAAGGAGGAAAGCGGGGGATCAGCAGGCCCGGGAATGATTTTCGGAGGAAATCGAGGTAAGAAGATGGATAAAGGACCGGATAATGGTCAGACAGGTCCGGAAAAAGAAGGGAGGATGGCTGCCGGCAAGAAGCCGTCTGCCGAAAAGAAAGTGAAAAAAGGAGATCTTATTGTGAGAATCGTATCCATAGCAGGTATATTTATACTGGCGTTTCTGTTGTTCTCAGACCAGATCAAATTTAATAAAGTCGATGAGACAGCGGAAAACAGCAGCGGACTTCTGAGCAGCATATTGAACGAATCTTCTGCCATACAGGCAGGAGCAGATTCTGCTTACATAGAAACCGGTACGGGAACAGAAATCGGGAACGGAAGCGGGGAAAACAGTGAAAATGGTGAAATCAATGGAAGCAGTGCAGGAGGTGAAAGTGCTGCAGACAGCAATCTGACCGGCTCTTCGGCAGAAGCAGCCGGCAGCAGTGTAAACCAGAACGGGAGCAGCGATGATAAGCAGAACGGAAACAGCGACGAAAAGCAGAACGGAAGCAGCGATGTAAAACAGGATGGAAGCAGCGGTGAAGGTGAAAATGGTGCTGTTGAAACAGAAGATGAGAAGAGCACAGGAGCAGCGGCACAGGGAGCATCCACATCATATGTATTTCCTATGAGATATCTGGTAAAAAAGGGGGACAGTCTGTATTCAATCTGTGAAAAATATTATGGAGATACCGGCATGGTGGACGCTGTCTGTCTGGAAAATGATATATCGGATCCGTCCAGTCTGAAGTACGGGACAGTTCTTACTTTGCCGGAACGCTGATATGCCACAGCTTGTTTTTTCATCCGTCTTGTAGTATGATAATAGCCAGTGAAATCTGCCTGTTTTTCAGTAAAGCTGATATGTGACGGAGGCAGATTTCCGGTTACTTGTATAATTTGGAATTGCAGTTCCTGTTATTGCGCCGGCTGGCCGGTCCGGCAGCCGGAACCGGATAAACAGGAATTTCAGGACAGGACAAGACTATATGGATGAAATGAACAAGAACATGGGATCTGGCACAACGGACCGGAAGCAGGGTGAAAAGGGATCGGAAAGCCAGGACGAGATTAAAATCTGGAAGAGACCGGATAATGGAAGAAAAAAGCGGTACGTATACGAGGTAGTTACCGAAGAACCGGAAGAAAAAGGCAGCGAAGCTGTAAAAGATGATGGTTATTATCGGGAAAATGTTCCCGGATCAGAGGCTGATGCCGACCTGACACCGGAAGAGGGAGAAAATTTAAAGGAGGCGGAGCCGGGAACTGACAGCAGTTCCGGACCGGAAGCAGGCCCTCAGCAGGAAAGCGGAGCGGAAGAGACAGCGGACCACAGTAAGAAACGGGGGCTGTTTTCAGGAAAACGAGCGGACAGGCAGAAAAAGCCGGAAAAAAAGACCGAAACCGGAAAATCCGGTTCGGGCAGTAAAAATAATCCAGGCAATAGAAATAAAAAGAAAGAGAATCTGCTGGAAAAAGACAATATATCCAAAAAAGCAAGACAGGAGTTCTGGAAGCAGCAGGTTGTGGAAGGGAATCCGGATCACAGAAGCTTTATGGCACGTATGTTTCAGGGGCTGCGCCGGTATGGTAAGAGAATTGCCGCAATTGTGCTGATCGTGTCGCTTGTGTTTGGAGTTACCTGGTATTACGACAGGAACCGGAAGTATCACAGCTATGATGTGGAGTGGCAGATATCAGCTTCAGATAACGGATATTCGGAATATATGACATTTAACGACGCGATTCTGTATTACAGCCAGGATGGTGTCAGCTGTATTAATCAGAATGGCGAGGTTATGTGGAATCAGGCCTTTAATATGGATGTACCTGGAATTGCTGCAGCAGGCGACTACGTGGTTATCTATGATATTAAGGGAACGTCGCTTTACATATGTGACAAAAACGGATGTACCGGCAGTGCGGAAACGAAAAAGAAGATTCTGAAAGCCGATATTTCCGAAAACGGTGTGACGGCAGTTGTTCTGGATGATAAAAACTGTAATTATGTTAATTACTTCAGGAAGGACGGTTCACAGATCGATCTGGAGATAAAAACCCTGATTTCGGGGGATGGTTATCCGCTGGATATTGCGATTTCTCCTGATGGTACGCAGCTGATTACATCCTATGTCTATGAAGAAGGCGGCAGTATGATGAATCAGGTGGTATTCAGGAATTTTGAGGTGGGAAAGAACAATGCGGACCGTGTTGTCGGCGGTTTCAGACAGTATAAGGAGACTCTGGTACCGGAAGTAATCTTTTTCGATAATCAGAACAGTGCGGCAATCACAGAGATGTCCATCGATTTCTATTCCACCAGAAATGCCATGTCTCCGGAACTTGCCAAAACACAGGAACTGAATTCCAGAATCAAAACCGTATTTTATAATGATGAGTATGTGGGAGTGATTCTGGAAAAAGACGAAAAAGTCGGAAAGCAGGAAGAGACCGGGGCGGAAGACGAGACCCGGAAGGTCGAGGCAACAGCAGACGAAGGATCGTCGGAAGAAGAGACAAAACAGGCCATTCAGACCGCATATACCATGCTTGTTTTCGACAAAACAGGTGCTCAGACTTTTGAGCAGACCATTGATTTTGAATACAGCTACGCTGATTTTTCCGGGGACGGAATCGTTGTGTATAATAATTCAGAATGTGCTGTTTATAATATAACAGGAGTCTGTAAATATCAGGAACAACTGGATATGAATATTGACGGAGTCATGCGTTTTACTGAGAATTCTCTTGTGATCAGAGGAAACGGGGCACTCCGGAAGCTGACATTAAAATAACTTAACTGTTCGGCAGAAGCTGAACAGCTGCAAAAATATCACCGGAGGAAAAATGAAACATAGAACAACGGTCAGAAACAGAGAAGTTCTGCTTCTGTACCGCTTCCGTGATACCGAAATCGGGCGGCAGCTTCACGTGGTTGCTGCCCGCATGGGTATCATGTGCAAAGTGGTGGAAGAGGAACAGACAGAGGAAACAATCGGCGCACTGCTGAAGCTTCCGGGATTTGTATCCGGCGGTGTATCGGGCAAAAACAGTGCAGCAGAGCAGGAGGGCATATCAGACCAAAACAGTGTATCGGTTCAGGATGGTACGGCAGACAGGCCGAAGCCGGAACTGACGCGCCAGGTTATGGTTATGCATGGATTTACAAATCAGCGCCTGAACGAATTTCTGCAGAATATGAGAAAGTCGGGGATGCCGGTCATACCGCTGAAAGCAATTGTAACGCCGCAGAATGTGAACTGGACGTTCAGGGCCCTTTATGAAGAACTGGAAAAAGAACATGAAGCAGTTCAGAAAAGCAAAGAAGGGAAATGAGTAAAGAAGAAAATGAGTAAAAGTGAAAAGACCCGCATGCAGGCGGGTCTTTTCGATATATAGGGAGAAAATGCCGTTTGTACGGCGCAGTCTATGAGCCAGGTCACCAGTGGGAATCGAACCTGCTGTGTATCAGGTTCCTTCTCTTGATTCCCTCAACCATGTCTATATAATACACTATTAACAGATATATTTCAATAGGAATTTATTACATTATATTTCCTGACATATGCTTGAAAAATTGTTAGGATTGCATAAATGAAAAAGATTTTTGTACAATATGATAATAAAAATCACAAATTGAGTAATGAAAAAATGTAAATAAAATATTATCAAAGAAAAAGAATTGGACTAAGCGATAAATATTTATCAATTAGGCAGCTGATGTTATTAAAAATCTGACTGATTTTTAATAGTTTCGGAATCTGATATAAAAACCCGGGATGCCGTAATGAGAGCTGGTGCAGTCATTATACGGCATTCCGGGCTGTTTTATAAATGTGATAATAGAGTGCTTATTTGATAACGGTTTTTCCGCCCATGTAAGGCTGCAGTACTTTGGGAATATTGACGGAACCATCTTCATTCAGGTTGTTTTCCAGGAATGCAATCAGCATTCGAGGCGGTGCAACAACCGTGTTGTTCAGCGTGTGAGCGAAATACTTACTGCCGTTTTCGTCTTTTACGCGGATCTTCAGACGTCTTGCCTGAGCATCGGACAGGTTGGAGCAGCTTCCTACTTCGAAATATTTCTTCTGTCTGGGAGACCATGCTTCCACGTCTACGGATTTTACCTTCAGATCAGCCAGATCACCGGAGCAGCATTCCAGGGTTCTTACAGGAATGTCCAGGGAACGGAACAGATCTACGGTATTCTGCCACAGTTTGTCGAACCACATGGGGCTTTCTTCGGGTTTGCAGACAACAATCATCTCCTGCTTTTCGAACTGATGGATACGGTAAACCCCTTTTTCTTCGATGCCGTGAGCTCCTTTTTCCTTACGGAAGCAGGGAGAATAGCTGGTCAGGGTGTAGGGCAGATTCTCTTCGGGGAGGATGGTATCAATAAACTTGCCGATCATGGAATGTTCACTGGTACCGATCAGGTACAGATCCTCACCTTCAATCTTGTACATCATTGCATCCATCTCGTCAAAGCTCATAACGCCGGTAACCACGTTGCTGCGGATCATGAAAGGCGGTACGCAGTAGGTAAAGCCGCGGTCAATCATGAAATCTCTTGCGTAGGAGATAACAGCGGAATGCAGTCTGGCAATGTCGCCCATCAGGTAGTAGAAACCATTGCCGGCAACCTTTCTTGCGCTGTCCAGATCGATGCCGTTAAATTTTTCCATAATCTCGGTGTGGTAAGGAATCTCATAGTCGGGAACAACCGGTTCACCGTATTTCTGAACTTCCACATTCTCGGAATCATCTTTGCCGATGGGAACGGAAGGATCGATGATATTGGGGATGGTCATCATAATCTTTGTGATCTTTTCTTCCAGCTCGGTCTGAGTGCCTTCCAGCTCAGTCAGGCGGGCAGCGTCAGCAGCGACTCTGGCCTTGACTTCTTCCGCTTCTTCCTTTTTACCCTGTTTCATCAGGCCGCCGATCTGTTTGGACAGAGTATTCTTTTCTGCTCTCAGGGTATCGCGCTCCTGCTGAACGGCACGTTTCTGCCTGTCCAGTTCGATGACTTCATCTACAAGGGGAAGTTTGTGATCCTGGAATTTGTTGCGGATATTCTGTTTGACGATTTCCGGATTTTCTCTGACAAATTTTAAATCTAACATGCTTTTCTCCTCAAATAAAATATCCCATGAATCCCGATCAGGGATCCATGGGACGGATTACTTTGTAACTCCGCGGTGCCACCCACGTTACCGGATATGAATCCGGCCTCTCAAATGGTAGGATAGAGGTTACCGGCCTCCGGCTCATCGCCGGTCGCTGGAAAGTGGAAAGGTAAGTCCTGTCACCGGCTTGCACCACCCGCCGGCTCTCTGAAGAAAGGATACTGACCGTATTTTTCGTCATCGCGAATTACACACATTATAACTACTGCGGGAGGAATTTGCAAGCCCTAAATTGCGGTTTCTGCTGTTCAGAACTTCTTTTAACCTGTTCAGATTTGCTGATTGATGATAGAATAGAGCCATTATCAAAATATCAACAGGGAGATTTGTATCTATATGAGTATATTAACGGTAGAGAATTTGAGTCATGGCTTTGGGGATCGCGCTATTTTTGATCATGTGTCCTTCCGATTGCTGAAGGGTGAGCATGTGGGGCTGATCGGGGCCAACGGCGAGGGGAAATCCACATTTATGAATCTGATCACCGGCCATCTGCAGCCGGATGAGGGAAAAATTGAGTGGGGGAAAAATGTCCGGGTGGGCTATCTGGATCAGCATACTGTGCTTCATGAAGGCATGACCATCCGTGATGTGCTGCGGAGTGCATTTGCCTGGCTGTTTGAGATGGAGGAGCAGATGAATGATATCTGCAATCGCATGGGAGAGGCGCAGCCGGAGGAACTGGAGAAGATGATGGAGGAACTGGGGACCATTCAGGAGATGCTGGATGCCCATGATTTTTACATCATCGATACAAAGGTGGATGAAGTGGCCCATGCTCTGGGGCTGACTGCCATCGGCCTTGACCGTGATGTGGAGGAACTGAGCGGAGGTCAGAGGACCAAGGTGCTGCTGGCAAAGCTTTTGCTGGAAAAGCCGGATATTCTTCTGCTGGACGAGCCCACCAACTATCTGGATGTGCAGCATATTGAGTGGCTGAAGCGGTATCTTCAGGAGTATGAAAATGCATTTATTCTGATTTCTCATGATATTCCTTTTCTCAACAGTGTGATTAATCTGATCTATCATATGGAAAATCAGAGACTTGACCGCTATCCGGGGGATTATGATAAATTCCAGGAGGTTTATGCCATGAAAAAGTCCCAGCTGCAGGCGGCGTACAATCGCCAGCAGCAGGAGATTGCCGATCTGAAAGATTTTGTGGCAAGGAACAAAGCAAGGGTTTCCACGAGAAATATGGCTATGTCCCGCCAGAAAAAGCTGGATAAGATGGAGAAAATCGAGCTGGCGCCCGAACGGGTAAAGCCGGAGTTCAATTTTAAGGAAGCGCGGACACCGGGCCGTTATATTTTTGAGACGGACGGGCTGGTGATCGGTTATGACAGTCCTTTGTCTCAGCCGCTGAAGCTTTCCATGGAGCGGGGGCAGAAAATCGTGCTGACCGGAGCTAACGGGATCGGAAAAACCACCCTTCTGAAAAGTATTCTGGGGCTGATACCGGCTGTGTCCGGCTCCGTGGAACTGGGAGATTATCTGGAGATCGGCTATTTTGAACAGGAGATGGACACTTCCCATACAGGCAGCTGTATTGATGAAATCTGGGGCGAATTCCCCGGATTTACCCAGTATGAGGTTCGTTCTGCTCTTGCCAAATGCGGATTGACCACCAAACATATTGAAAGTCAGGTTCGCGTCCTCAGCGGCGGCGAGCAGGCCAAGGTCCGTCTGTGCAAGCTGCTCAACCGCCCCTCCAATGTGCTGGTACTGGACGAACCAACCAATCATCTGGATGTGGACGCCAAGGATGAACTGAAACGGGCATTGAAAGCATATAAAGGAAGTATCCTCATGGTGTGCCATGAACCGGAATTTTATGAAGGACTTGCCACGGATGTCTGGGACTGCGCCCGGTGGTGTCTGAAAATCGTGTAGGGACTGTTGTTCAGACTCCGCGGCAGTATTCCATTACCACAGTTTCAGAATTGAAATCAGCTTGCAGAACAGCTTGTAGCGGGGTGTCTCCAGTTCGGCAGCCGCTTTTTTCAGTTCCTGCCGGATTTTGATTCCCTGGGGGCAGTGCTTTTCGCATTTACCGCAGCCTACGCAGCCTGAGGCACTGTGAGGCTGTTTACGAAATGCCATGCACCGGAGATATTCCTTACGGGCTGTGGCTGCGTTGTCGGTATAGATTTCATTGTAGCAGCGGAATGCGCCGGGAATGTCCACGTGGTGCGGACAGGGCATACAGTAACCGCAGCCGGTGCAGCCTACTTTGATTTTTTTACTGATTTCTTCTTTGGCCTGTGCAATCAGCTGCTTTTCTTTTTCTGTCAGGCAGCCGACGGGAGATCTGCCGGCGCAGGCGGTATTTTCATGAACCATTTTCAGGGAATTCATGCCGGACAGGACAACCGTCACTTCAGGCTGATCCCACAACCATCGAAATGCCGTTCCTGCAGGGGAACAGCCGGCTTCTGCAAACTGTTTTTTAGCCGGTTCGGGCAGAAGATTGACCAGCCGTCCTCCACGCAGCGGTTCCATAATGATGACCGGAATTCCTTTTGAAGAGGCATATTGGAGCCCTTTTCTTCCGGCCTGACTGTGTTCGTCCATATAATTGTACTGTATCTGGCAGAAATCCCAGTCATATGCGTCGATCAGTTCCAGAAAATTGGCTGTATTGCCGTGGTAGGAAAAACCGATATTGCGGATCTGGCCGTTTGCCAGCTTCTCCTGAATCCAGTCGTCGATTCCCATGGAGCAGAGCTTTTTCCAGGTGGGCAGGTCAGTGAGCATGTGCATCAGGTAGTAGTCGATATGATCCGTCTTCAGGCGTTTCAGTTCCTCCTGAAAGCAGCGTTCCATGCCGGCCTTCGATTTGATCAGATAGTGGGGGAGTTTGGTGGCAATATACACGCGGTCACGCAGGTGATTGCGCTCCAGGATTGTTCCCAGTGCGGCTTCACTGCCGTTGTATACATAAGCGGTATCAAAATAATTAACGCCTGCTTTAATGGCGGCCAGAATCTCTTTTTCTGTCTTTTTCAGATCGATCTGTCCGCGTTTTTTGCTGAAACGAAGGCAGCCGTAGCCCAGAATGGACAGCTGATTGCCTTTTTTGTCAGTGCGGTAAAGCATATTCTGTCAGTTCCTTTCCTGTAAATAGATGAACTCAGTATATCACGAAATGCTGTCAATTTGGTGGAAAATGTGTCTTTTTCCGGGCAGGTACCAAATTGGTTATAATTATTAACTGCTTTTTTCAGGAAAAGTAATTTCAAGTTTAGGAACTTTATAAAATGAAAAGAATTCGTTCACAAAATGTCCACATTTCTTCTGTATACTTTAAGACAGATGAAGGAAATCACAGACCAGTTTCCTCATCAGTGCTGTGATGGGGACCACAGCATGACAATAAGTTTTCTTTCTTTTTTCATAGTGAATCTTCTCTGAAAAATGCAGCTGAATCCGACAGCTGCATTTTTTCAGTGTATCCGGCGTGCATTTCTGTTATGCTTCTGCGTTATATCCCATGTGATATGCTTCCGTGTTATATTCCCTGTGTTGTGTTTCTGTGGTATATTTTCGTGCTGCGTTTTCTGTTTTCAGGTTGCCCGGAACCCGGACAGATGATAAGATAAAGATTCAGGAAGCAGGATGAGGTAAAAAGCAGAGAAAACAGAAAAGAGGAGAATTATATGGATAACAGCTGCGAATACTGCGCTTATTACGCCTACGATGAAGAAGATGAAGAATATTACTGTGATGTCTATATGGATGAGGATGATGCAGCAAAGCTTGCTCAGGGACATTACCGTGCCTGTCCGTATTTTAAATCCGGCGATGAATATGCCGTAGTCAGAAAACAGATGTAAGGAGTTAAGCGTTATGGAAGAAATGATAATCCGACGGCAGAGTCTGGAAGAAATGAAAGAGATATATGACGGAATGATGACCGGACATTTTCCGGCTGATGAGATCAAACCGTTCTGGAAGATAAAAGATTCTTATGAGAAAGGCGAATACATGGGATACGGTCTTTACAGGCATGCAGAAGATCGTGAATGTCTGGCTTACGCATGGATGTGCAGTATACGGGATGAAAACTGGATTCTGCTGGATTATTATGCAGTGACTGAAAAGCTGCGCGGACAGGGGATGGGAAGCCATTTTCTGGAGCTCCTTTTTGAAAAATACACGGAGGGAGTTCCTGTTATAATCGAAGTGGAGGATCCTGACCGTCTTGAAGATATACCGGAAGAACGGCGGGAAGAAGAAAGGGAAAAAAGACTGCGCCGGATTTCATTTTATCTGAGAAACGGTGTGAAGGAAACAGAACTGCGCGCCCGCGTATTTCAGGTTCCTTACAGTATCATGATTTATAGGCAGGACGCACAGAATCGTGTATCATTCGACCGGGAAAGCCTGAAAAGAGCCTATTTTTATTTCTATTCCCATGTACAGGGGAACGTGTCAATCGGAACTGCGCACGAAATTGAGCAATTGTAAATTTTTTCTCAAAGATTCTTGATTTGCACAATTTGTTAATCTATAATTTCAGGCAAAACAAAAGGAGGCAGAAGTATGAAACAATGTATGGATTCCGAAAATCTCCACAGGAGACTGAAAAAAATTGCCGGTCAGGTGAATGCCATTGACAGAATGATAGATGAAGATATCCCATGTGAGGATATTCTGCTGCAGGTTAATGCGGCCAAATCCGCATTACATAAAGTGGGCCAGATCGTACTGGAAGGACATCTGCAGCATTGTGTAAGAGACGGGATTGAACATGGGGATGCAGAGCAGACCATAGCTAACTTTGCAAAAGCAGTGGAACGGTTTTCCAATATCAAGTAGTAATTCCATATCAGGAAGTGTTTCTTCTTGAGCGGTAAATCTTTTCCGGAAATTTGTCAGGTGCGCGGCTGTCAGCTTGTTATTTCCGCATTTCAATGGTAAAATCAAAGTTACCGGGGATTTCCGGTAATGGCAGGGGCAGGATCTCGCGTCTGCCATGATCGTTCGGAAAGGAGTGTGCAGTGCATGGGAAGTTTTGTGAATTCCGGAAACAGTGCTTTTCAGGTTGCTCTTAATTCAGAAATATATGTTGATAAAACGGGATTACTGGAATATACAAATAAAGTGATGGATACGACTGCAAAGTTTATCTGCAGCAGCCGTCCACGCAGATTTGGAAAATCAATTACAGCTGACATGCTTACTGCATATTATTGCAAAGGTTGTGATTCACAGAGGATGTTTTCCGGGCTGAGCATCAGTAAAAGCCCGGATTTTCGGAAACACCTGAATCAATACGATGTGATTCATCTTGATATTCAGTGGTGTATGGAACCTTCCGGCGGGGCAGAACATGTGCTGTCATATATCACCGAAAAAACGATTGAAGAATTAAAAGAGTATTATTCACATGAACTTCCTGATAATATATGTTCTTTGCCGGAAGCTCTGTCCCGTATCAATACGGCAACCGGACGGAAATTTGTTGTAATCATCGATGAATGGGATGTTCTGATTCGTGATGAAGCGATGAATCAGAATGTTCAGGATGAGTATATTAATTTCCTCAGGGGAATGTTCAAAGGTACGGAGCCGACAAAATATATTCAGCTTGCGTATTTAACAGGCATCCTTCCGATAAAAAAGATCAGGACTCAATCAGCACTTAATAATTTTGACGAATTTACGATGATTGATGCCGGTATTCTGGCACCGTATACCGGTTTTACCGAAGCGGAAGTTCAGGAGCTCTGCAATAGATACGGAAGGGACTTTGAACAGGTAAAACGCTGGTATGATGGATATGTTCTGGAAGGATATCAGGTCTATAATCCATTCGCTGTTGTAAAGCTGATGACGAAAGGCGGGGGATTTAAAAGCTATTGGTCTGAAACAGGAACCTATGAAGCTATAGTGCCGCTGATCAACCGGAATTTTGATGGCTTGAAGACATCAATTATTGAAATGCTGTCAGGGGCGTCTGTGAAAATTCAGGTGAAATATTTTCAGAATGATACGGTGAGCTTTAAAAACAAGGATGATGTGCTCACCTACCTGATTCATCTTGGATATCTTGGATATGATCAGTGTAAAAAAGCGGCGTTCGTTCCCAATGAGGAAATCAGGCAGGAACTTACGACAGCAGTTGAAAGTACGAAGTGGAGTGAACTGCTTGATTTTCAGCAGAAATCAGACGATCTGCTGGATGCAACATTAGACATGGATGCAGAGGCGGTGGCCGCAGGTATAGAGAACATTCATACAGAATATGCATCGTCCATTCAGTATAATAATGAGAACTCGCTCAGCAGTGTACTTACTATTGCATACCTGAGTGCAATGCAGTATTATTTCAAACCGGTCCGGGAACTGCCGACCGGGCGCGGGTTTGCGGATTTTGTGTTTATACCCAAAATGGAGTATGTAGATGACTATCCTGCGCTTGTAATTGAACTTAAATGGGGTCGGAATGCACAGACAGCGATGCAGCAAATCAAAGAAAAAAGGTATCCCGCTTCTATCGAACATTACACAGGCAGGATTTTGCTGGTTGGAATCAGCTATGATAAAAAAACAAAAGAACATCATTGTGTGATTGAAAAATATGAGAAACCTGAAACCTGCTCTGTACAGTTCTGAAAAAACGGTTGACAGAGCAATAGTAATAAAGTATGATATACGCATACCCCATAGGGTAATGAATGAGCATGTTTCTTTTTTCTGATATAGTTGTCTAAGCGAATCGATCCGGTCCAGTGCCGGGTCGATTCGTTTTTGTTTATTGTTCAGAGTCAGGCTGGCTCTGAACAATAACTGTTTTGTAATTCAATGGAAAGGACGTAAATACATATGAGGGATCAATTTCAGACCCGCATCAGGTTTCTGGATCTGAAGCAGACAGCCGATTCGGGACAGTGTTTTCGTTGGAAAAGGGTGGATCCGGATGATCCATGTACTTATGAGATTCCGGCATTTCACAGAAAACTGAGAGTCAGCCAGCAGGGTGAGATTTTTACATTTTACTGCAGCGAACAGGAATTCCGGGAGATCTGGTGGGACTATCTTGATTTGTCGGGCGATTATGAAGGGTATCTGAATTCGGTGGACGAGACGGACGGTTTCCTGAAAGCGGCGGCAGCCTATGGGAGCGGAATCCGGATTTTGCGGCAGGATCCGTGGGAGGCAGCTGTGTCTTTTCTGATTTCCCAGTGCAATAATATACCGAGGATTAAGGGGTGTATTGAGAAACTGTGCCGGTATTTCGGAGATGACGGGATCTTTTTTCCCACAGCAAAGCGTCTGGCGGGACTGGAAGGAGAAGAACTCTCGCTTTTCAGGAAAGGATGCAGCCTTGGATATCGGGATGAATATATTCTGAATCTGGCCCGCAAAGTGGCGGAGGGCAGTTTCAGTCTGGAAGAATGCGGAAAGCTTTCCTACGAAGAATGTGTCAGCCGGCTGCGGACACTTCAGGGAGTAGGACCAAAAGTAGCAGACTGCATTGCACTGTTCGGCTTTCACAAAATTGATGCATTTCCCATCGATGTCCATATGAAGCAGATCCTTTACGAATATTATTACAGCAAAGAACTGGATTCACTTTCCCGGACAAAGCAGCTCAAAACTATGGAAGCACATTTTTCGCAGTACGCAGGATATCGCGGAATCATACAGCAATGGATGTTCGCATATACGCTGTCGCAGAAGCAGGATGTGGTTACAGTTCAGACTTTACAGTTGAATTTACAGTGAATTAATAGTATACTGTTACCCGAAGTAACTGAAAAGAGGTTTTGTGCAGAAGATTTGTACATAAGAAAGGAACAGTATATTGTTATGAAGGAATTTCTGAAGAGAAAAGGCGTGAATATCAGTGTGAAGACCTATCTGATTGACGCCATGGGGGCTATGGCTTTCGGTTTGTTTGCATCCCTGCTGATTGGTACCATATTCGGGACACTGGGAGATAAAACCGGAGTGGAGATTTTCAAGACGATTCAGGAGTATGCCAAGTCGGCTACAGGCCCGGCTCTGGGTGTGTCCATTGCCTATGCGCTGAATGCACCGCAGCTGGTTCTGTTTTCGGCAGCGACGGTAGGTTTTGCGGGTAATGCTCTCGGCGGACCGGTGGGTGCTTTGCTGGCGACGATTGTGGCTGCCGAGCTTGGCAAGATTGTTTCCAAGGAGACGAGAATCGATATTCTTGTTACTCCGGCGGTTACGATTTTCTCAGGTACTCTGATTGCCATATTTGCAGGCCCCGGCGTATCCGGTTTTATGACGGCGTTCGGCAATCTGGTAAAGGCCGCAACGGAGATGCAGCCGTTCCTTATGGGTATTCTTGTATCGGCTCTGGTAGGTATTGCTCTGACGCTTCCCATCAGCAGCGCAGCGATCTGTATTATGCTGTCTCTGGACGGGATTGCCGGCGGCGCGGCTACGGCAGGCTGCTGTGCCCAGATGATCGGCTTTGCTGTGATGAGTTTCCGTGAAAACGGATGGGGCGGTCTGCTGGCTCAGGGTCTTGGAACCTCCATGCTGCAGATCGGCAATATTGTAAAGAATCCCCGCATCTGGATTCCGCCGATTATCGCTTCCATGATCACTGGCCCCATCGCCACTGTTATTTTCAAGATGGAGAATATTGCGGCAGGGTCAGGTATGGGTACCTGCGGTCTGGTAGGCCCCATCGGTGTTTATACAGCCATGCCGGAAGGCGGCGCATTCATGTGGATCGGTATTGCGCTGGTATGCTTTATCCTGCCCGGTGTAATTACTTTCATCATCGGGGAGATATTCCGTAAAACGGGCTGGATTAAAGACGGTGATCTGAAGCTGGATGTATAACATTTTCCCTGCTGAAGTCTGAAGAGTAACCGTTTATCCGGTCTGCTTGCACCTCCTTTCCAAACGTAGTAAAATGAAGCCACGCTGCTGTTTTTAACTGCGTCGGGAAAGGAGGTTTTTTGTGGATATGAAGAGACTTGTGTTTCATGTGGATGTGAACAGCGCATTTTTAAGCTGGAGTTCAGTGGAGATCCTGAGGAAGAATCCGGAGGCGGAGGATCTGCGGCTGATTCCGTCGGCGGTGGGCGGAGATCCGAAAAAGCGGACCGGTATTGTTCTGGCCAAATCAGTTCCTGCCAGAAAGTTCGGTGTAAAAACGGGAGAACCTCTGGCGCAGGCTCTGCGGAAATGTCCCGATCTTCGGGTGATTTCACCGGATTTCCGGATTTATAATCGTTCTTCGTCGGCCATGATGGCTCTTCTGGCAGAATATGCGCCTGTTGTGGAGAAATTCTCTATTGATGAAGCATTTCTGGATATGACCGGCACCGGTCTGCTTTATCCGGATCCGGTGGCGCTGGCACATGAGATAAAGGACCGGATCCACCGGGAACTGGGATTTACGGTGAATATAGGAATTTCAGAAAATAAGCTTCTTGCCAAGATGGCCAGTGACTTTGAGAAGCCGGATAAGGTGCACACGCTTTTTCCGGAAGAGATACCCGATAAGATGTGGAATCTGCCGGTAGGCGATCTGCTGTATGTGGGTCATCATTCAGTGGAAAAGCTGAATCGGATGGATATTCAGACCATTGGTCAGCTGGCACAGACGCCGGAATCTGTGTTGAAAAAGGTTTTCGGTATGAAACAGGCTCACCAGATGCACAATTATGCCAACGGTATCGACGAAAGTCCGGTGGGGGAAGAAGAGGCAGCCAACAAAGGATACGGCAATTCCATTACGCTGCCCTGCGATCTGATCCGGGCGGAGGAAGCGTACCCTGTCCTGCTGGCTCTGGCGGACAGTGTAGGAAGCAGACTGAGGGCAGATAAAATGACGGCTTCCAGCATTACAGTAACCATTAAGGACAATACGTTTCATACGGTTTCTCATCAGGTTACACTGCCTCAAAGCACGGATGTGACAGATGTGATCTATAAAAATGCCGTGAAGCTTTTCGATCAGCTGTGGGATCGTCAGTCTCCCATCCGTCTGCTGGGCGTTTCTGCAGGAAAGGCAGTTCAGGAGGAATATTATCAGTATACTCTGTTTGATGAGCAGGCACGGCAGAAAGCCCGGTCACTGGATCAGATGGTGGACAGCATCAGGAACCGGTATGGTAGCGATGCGCTGAAGCGTGCTTCTCTGCTGAACGCAAAGCAGACGGAACGGATCGGGAAAAAGCACCGAAAGGAAGGAGAAAATACAGAAAACGAAAATATGGAAGATGAAGGAAAGTAAGGCGAAAATGAAGGAAAGTAAGGCGAAGATGAAGGAAAGTAAGGCAGGGAAAATGAATCATACGATAAAATATGCAATCTGGGATCTGGACGGGACGCTCCTGGATTCGCTGGATATGTGGCTGATGCTTGCCCGGAGGTATCTGACAATGCTGGGAGTCCGGGAGATACCGGATGATCTGGAGAAAACAGTGGACGCCATGTCGCTGGAGGAATCGGCGGCTTATCTGAAAGAACAGTTCGGTCTTCCTCAGAGTCGGGAGGAGATTATGGAACAGTTTATGGCACTGGTACGCCGCCTGTATCGGGAAGAACTCGGCTTTTTTCCGCAGAGTGTCAGGAAAGTACGGGAACTTTACGAAAAGGGCTGCCGTATGTGCATTCTTACCACAACGGAAAAAGAATGTGCTTCTGCGGCTTTGAAACGGGGCGGAATTGACCGGTGCTTTGAACAGATTTACACCTGCAGTGATCTGGGAATGAATAAACGTGGGCCGGAAATCTACCGGGAAACCTGCAGACGGATGGGATTTGAGCCGGAGGAGACCATGATCTACGAAGACGCCGACTATGCGCTGAAAGGTGCAGCGGAATCAGGATGTCTGGTTACGGATGTCAATACATTCATGCTTTCCTGAAATTTATAGCCAGACAAGAAAGTTTTCGAAAATTTTCCGAAATGTTCATAAATCATTCAAATATAGGTCACAGTATTATCACAAAAACAGGTTATCATATAACCATAAAGAAAAACAAAGAATAACAAACAATCAGGAATAACAAATAGCAGATAACAACTTAACGAACCGGTGAAAACCGGGGGATGAACAGGATTACAGGATTTTATTTTCGATAAATTTTTCATAACTTTCTCCTTTCAAATAAACAGGGCAGCCATTGGCTGCCCTGTTTATTTGAGTCGATGCGCCTGATGGCGCATCTTTGACAACAGGAAAACTGCGGAATTATGATGCCTGAAGATCTGACTTATTTTCCACTTCCGGCTGAATGTTGTCGGATTCATAGTAATCCGGATCCTCTTCAATCTCAAATGTGGGAATGGAAAGACCGGCTTTTTGATAATCACTCCAGATCCGTTTTGTGGTTTCGGTTGTATCATCGTAGAGTTCAGTCCAGGCTTTCAGCGTGTAGAGGTATGTTTTTCCTCTTTCAACAGTGGTGTCATAATACTGTTCACTTTCGTTGATATCCGCCAGTTTTTTCCAGGAACCGTCCTCTGTTTTGCGGTAGATACGATAGCCGTCGGCTCCGGATACAGAATCCCAGTCCAGATATACGATATTGTCTTCCACGTTGTAGTAGTAATATGCATGGGCGATATCCGGTACAGCCGGTCTGGCATAACTGGAAACCCCTGTTTTATCGTATCCGCCGGCAACTTTGGTATCTCCGGCAGAAGCAACAGCCTTTACGGTATAATAATAAGTGGTACCGGGATAAAGGTCTGTGTTGCTCCAGGTGGTTTTTGAGGTGGTTGCGAGATAGGTCCAGCTGTCCCAGGTGCCGAGCCTGCGGTAAATTCTGTAGAAATCAGCGCCGGGAGAATTGTCCCAGGTCAGGGTGATCTTTCCGGAACCTGAAGCAGCCTTCAGATTACCCGGTGCAACAGGTGCGGAATATCCTTTTATGCCTGCCTTCACATAGTCACTGTACACGGTTTTTGAAGAAACCCTGCGGTAAGCTTTGACGGTATAATAATATGTGGTACCGAGAACGGCCGTGTTATCTGTATAGGTAACAGAAGAATTGCCGGAAACCGTTTTAAGTTTTTTCCAGCTTCCATCAGATCCGGTTTTCCGGTATACAACATATCCGTCGGCGTCAGTTACTGATGACCACTTGATCTGAACGGATTTGACACCTTTGTAAGCGGTAGATTTCAAAGAAGGTGTGGGAAGCAGGGATTTGCAGGACAGTCCCTTGCTGTTATAACCGCTGAACTTTGTTTTCTGATCTTTATAGGCACGGACCGTGTAATACCAGGTTTTTCCGTAGGTGGCCTTTGTATCGGTATAGCTTGTGCTGGAAGCGCCGGAGACATCTGCCACTTTGCTCCAGGAACCGCCGGATGTTTTACGGTAAATGCGGTATCCATCCACACCGTAAAGCCGTTTCCAGCTGATTTTGATCTTCTGGTATCCGGTTGTCTGTACTTTTTTCAAAGTGGGAGTCTGCATACCGTTTTTGGTGGGCACGCAGGGTCTGCATACCATAACAATCGTGCGGCTGTCATATGCGCAGTTATATTCTGTCACCTGCTGGCTGTCAGCTTCGATCAGAATTCCGTTTCCGCAGTACATTGCCGTATGGTAGATATTACGGTAGCGTCCATTGCTTCCTTTGGTGTAATATATAGTATCACCGGCCATCATCTGACTTGTGTCCATTTTATTCATGAGAACGACTTTACCGTCATTTTCAAGAGAACGGCACTGTTCGGCTGCGGTTGGTGCGTAGGAAGAGGAACCGATATATACGCCGTAGGGACTGTAAGAGCGCCATACAAGGGAACTGCAATCGTAATATCCCTCACTCATCCGCTTGGACTGGCTGTATTTGGCGCCGATTACGGAACGGGCTTTCATAACGGCTTTTGCAGCATTGGTGTAGGTGACTGAAATCGGAATCGTAATGGATGCACCATCTTTGAAAACAGCGGTCAGGTAAGCTTCACCGTATTTTCTGGCAGTTGCTTTTCCCGAGTTGGTTACGGTAACGACTGATGTATCGCTGCTGGTCCATTTCATGCCGGAAGAAGACCATGTGCCGGTAAGTACGGCGGTCATGGATCGGGTCTGATCAGGATACATGGCAATACCGGAGTATTTGCAGGCAACGTTGGTTGAGCTTTCTGTATCGGCTGCTGTTACGCGCTCAGCCGGAAAAACTGTGCATAACAGACATAAAGCCAGAACAAGAAAACATTTGGGAAAATGATGTTTCATAAAGAACCTCCTGGAAATATGTAATCATTTAGAGAATTATGAATATAGTATAATTCAATTGAAAGATGAGGGCAAGTGTTTTTGCGGTGCGGCATATAAAGAAAATCCTTCTGAGGTTTAATTTGACAAGGTCAGGGCATGACAGTACAATAAGAGCAGAACACGAAAGTCCGGTGTGGACAGAAATCACACCGGCGAAACATGTAAGGAGGGATTTTTATGGGCCTGATCAGGAAAATTACGCAGGAAACAAGTCATAAATTTTTGAACTTTTTTGTTATGGATGTGACTCATAAAAATGGATGTGAGTCTCAGTATTTTATGGCTTCCCGGGCTAAAGGGACTGACAGTCTGAAAGCAGTTACTCACGAAAATCATCCCGACGGGGTGATTATCTACAGTGTTTACGGTCCGAAAAGAGATAAAGTGGTACTGATTCGTCAGTATCGTTATCCTCTGAACGACTATGTATATGAATTTCCTGCCGGCCTTGTGGAGCCGGGAGAGGATTTCAATGAGGCGGCTGTACGCGAGATGAAAGAGGAAACCGGCCTGGAGCTGAGTCCCGTAAAAGTATCGAAAATGTACAGTGAGCCCCGTTTTACAACGGTTGGGATGACCGATGAATCCTGTGCTACGGTTTACGGCTATGCCGATGGTGAGTGCAGTCTGAAAGGGCTGGAGGAGTCAGAGGAACTGGAAATCGTACTGGCGGATAAAGATGAGGTACGCCGGATCCTGAAAGAAGAAAAAGTTGCCATCATGTGCGCCTATATGATGATGCATTTCCTTCATTCACAGGATGGCGAGCCGTTTGCATTTCTGGAGGAAGAGTAATAACAAAAGAATAATTGGAAAGGAATTATCATGAAATACGATTATCTGATTGTGGGTTCCGGTTTATTCGGTTCCGTCTTCGCTTACGAAGCCAACAAAAGAGGGAAAAAATGCCTGGTGATTGACAGGAGAAGCCATATCGGCGGCAATATTTATACGGAAAAAATCGAAGACATCAATGTACACAAATACGGTGCGCATATTTTCCATACCAGCGATAAAAAGGTGTGGGAATATATGAACCGGTTTGCAGAGTTCAACAATTACATCAATTCTCCGGTGGCAGTGTATAAGGATGAACTGTATAATCTGCCCTTTAATATGAATACATTCAGCAAAATGTGGGGAATCCGTACGCCGGCCCAGGCGAAGGAGATTATTGAAAAGCAGATTGCCGATCTGCATATTACAGAGCCGAAGAATCTGGAAGAGCAGGCCCTGTCGCTGGCCGGTCGTGATGTATATGAAAAGCTGGTCAAGGGCTATACGGAAAAGCAGTGGGGGCGCAGCTGCACTGAGCTTCCGGCGTTTATCATCAAGCGTCTGCCGCTTCGGTTTACTTATGACAACAACTATTTCAATGACCGGTATCAGGGAATTCCCATGGGAGGCTATACGGCTGTTATCGAGAAGATGCTGGAAGGAATCGAGGTAAAGACAGATACGGATTATTTTGAATTCCGTAAAGCCAATCCCGATGCGGCACAGAAGACAGTATTCACCGGCATGATCGATGAATATTTTGATTACTGCTACGGCCCTCTGCAGTATCGTTCTGTTCGCTTTGAGACGGAGGTACTGGACTGCGACAATTATCAGGGCAACGCGGTAGTCAATTATACGGAAAGAGAGGTTCCGTATACCCGTATTATCGAGCATAAGCATTTTGAGTTTGGAAAACAGCCGAAGACGGTGATTTCGAGGGAGTATTCTTCCGAGTGGAAGCAGGGTATGGAGCCTTATTATCCCGTCAATAATGATGAGAATAATGCGCTGTACGAAAGATACCGTCAGCTGGCTGACCGGGAAGGCAATGTGATCTTCGGCGGCAGACTGGGCCATTACAAATATTATGATATGGATAAGGTAGTGGCAGCGGCGCTGGAATGTGTAAATCAAGAATTCGGAGAATAGCATGCTGTATCAGATTCAGGATGGATCCATTTCGGTGGGTCCGGAGATCATTCTTGCGCATTTTGATTTTGAGATCCGGGGCAGGGAAAAGATTGCGGTTGTGGGCAGAAACGGAGCGGGAAAAACGACGCTTCTGCGCCTCATTGCGGGGGAACTGGAACTGGACCGGGATGACAGGCGTGCTCAGCCCGGTATCCGTACTTCGCGGAGTGTAACAGTGGGACTTTTGTCTCAGCAGGTATTTTCCGAAAATGGGGATGACGAACGGACCGTGGAAGAGGAGCTTCTGCGGGCCTGCCCCTGCAGGGATACCTGGGACAGGGAACGGTTTCTGTACGAACAGGAATATGATCGGCTGTTTACGGGATTCGGGTTTCAGAAAGCGGATAAGAAGAAGAAACTGTCGGAATTTTCAGGCGGGCAGAGGACCCGGATCGCTCTGATCCGTCTGATGCTGGAAAAGCCGGACATTCTTCTGCTGGATGAACCGACGAACCATCTGGATCAGGCAATGACAGAATGGCTGGAGCAGTGGATTGTCTCTTATGAAAAGGCGGTGGTGATGGTTTCTCACGACCGTTTTTTTCTCGATCAGACGGCGGAGATCACTTACGAAATCACAGAGAAAAAGCTGGTTCGTTATGCGGGGAACTATTCCCGTTTTGTGGAGCAGAAGCAGAAAAATCAGCAGCTGCTCCGAAAGGAATGGGAGCGGCAGCAGGCAGAAATTGAACGGCTCAATGAGCTCATCAGAAAATTCCGCAATAAGCCAAGGAAAGCTGCATTTGCCAGATCTAGGCAGAAGCTGCTGGAGCGCATGGACCGGATGGAGAAACCTTCTGATGAAGCAATCAGGCCTTTTGTGCAGGAAATTGTTCCGGAAACAACCAGCGCAAAATATGTGCTGGAAGCGGAGCATCTGCAGATCGGATACGATCATGCGCTGCTGGAGCTGGGAATCCGCATCCGCCGGGGACAGAAGATCGGTGTAATCGGCCCCAACGGCATCGGGAAAAGTACATTTCTTAAAACGGCAGCAGGTATTCTGCCGCCGGTGAAGGGGAAATGTACACTGGGACTTCGGGTGACTATGGAGTATTTTGACCAGCAGACAGCATCGATTCAGGCAGATTGCAGCGTGAAAGAACATTTTCACAGGCTGTATCCGTCCATGACGGACAAGGAGGTACGATCTGTACTGGGACGCTGGCTGTTTGGCGGAAAAGAAGCTGCAAAACAGGTGAATGATCTTTCAGGCGGCGAAAAGTCAAGACTGATGTTTGCGGAAATCTTTCAGAGCTGTCCCAATTTTATGATTCTCGATGAACCCACTAATCACATGGATATTCAGGCAAGGGAAATGCTGGAATCAGCGTTTCGGGCTTATCAGGGGACGCTTCTTTTTGTGTCTCATGACCGGTATTTCGTCAGTCAGGTGGCCGATGCTCTGCTGGTATTTGAACGGGACCGGGTGATGTATTATCCGTTTGGATACCGTCATTATCTTTATCAGCTGAAAAAAGCGGAACTGTATAAGCAGCTGAAAATGGTAAAAATGTGCGGGAATCCGGAATCGGAGGATCCCGCGGCGGATGCGTCTGATGATGGCAGTTTTCCCGGAATTGCCATGCGGGCAGAAGACCAGGCTCTGGTGGATGACATGCGCAGTGTTCCGGAAGCGGAAAAAGGCAGATTTATGACGATATCCACGGAACAGGCTTATCGTGAGTGGCGTATGCGTCTCATGGGTGAAGAGCTGGACCGGCTGGCGGAGCGGGCAGCACATATTGCCGCGAAACAGGAAGAACAGGAGCAGAGGAATACAGCTGCTGTTTTTGAATATGAGACGGACGCTGATTTCGGAGAATCAGGGGAAGATTTCAGCGATGCACTGAAACAGGCAGAAGAAGAATGGACGCAGGGCTGTATCGCCTGGGATGAGGAATTTGCAGACTGAGGGTACGATGCAGACGGAGATATCATGCAGACGGAGATATCATGCAGACGGAGGATATATGCGGTTTTACGGTAAATACAGACAGCATAAAAATAAGCTCACGGACGGAAATGTTCGTGAGCTTATTCAGTCATCATAATGTCAGATAAAATTGACGGTTAATTCACATGGAAACCCTGATTATTTCTCAAACTGAATGGGTGTTACTTCCTTGTCGAGAGCCCGGAATTCATAACCTTTTTCTTTTAACTGACGCAGAATCTCGGGAAGTGCCTCTACAACCGTATCTCTGCCGGGGACGTCGTGCATCAGCAGAATGGCTTTGTTGTTGTAGCTGCATTCTTTGACTGCTTTGGAAATCATCTCGGAACAGGACATCCCTTCCGTATCACCTGTGAATGCGTTCCAGTCATAGTAGACCAGCCCTTCGGAATTGACACGGTCCAGAAGTTCCCGCCGGATCTTTTTGTTGTAGCCTGCATTGCTTCCGCCGGGGAACCGGAAAATATCACTGCTTTCACCTGTGGCGCTTACGATGATCGTGTTCATCTTATTGTAATCATCCATGTAGGCATCCGGAGAACTGTAGATGTTCTTGTACTGGTGCGAAAATGTGTGGACGCCGATGGTGTTGCCCCGGTCATGAATCTGCTTCAGCATATCCTTTAAAGCGCTGCCTTCCATGTACTGCCCTGTGACAAACCAGGTAGCTTTTGCATCATATTCATCCAGAATATCCAGAATCTTCGGTGTACCTGTGGTAGGGCCGTCATCGATGGTGATATAAACGACTTTTTCATCAGGTGAAGGCTCACCCGATGTGGTTTTGACACCCGATGCGGAAGTATCGTCAGCGGAAGAAGATTCATCTGAGGACTCCGCAGGAGTGGAAGATTCCGCAGGAGCAGAAGATTCTTCCTGTTCGGAGGATGCTTCGGATGCAGGGGGTTCAGATGACGATTCACCGGCACCGGCAGTTTCATCCTTTCTGGCGGAAATATCGGCGCCCAGGAACTGTTCAATGCCGTTGGCGATACCAAGGGCAATCTTATCCTGATAAGCGTTGTCCTGAAGCAGGGGACCTTCTGTATCGGAAGTCAGAAAACCGGTTTCGATCAGGCAGGAAGGAAATTGTTTGCTCTGCAGCACATACTGTGTGCTGTTGTCCTCAACACCGCGGTCTTTTGCCTCTGTTGTTTTGATCACTGCATTCTGTACCATGGAAGCAAGGTCGCTGCTTTTTGCATGTGCCTCGCTGCAGCAGTGCGTCCTGATTCCGTGAGGTGTGGAATCGCCGTCCAGGGAATTCTGATGCACACTGACAAAAACATCAGCGCCGCTTTTCTCCGCTGCAGTGATCCGGTCTTCCAGTTTAACGGAAATATCGGAGTCTCTGGTCAGAAATACCTGACAGCCGTCTTTTTCAAGAATCTCTTTTATTTTTTCTACGATCTGCAGGTTAATATCCTTTTCATACGCATCGTCGGAGCGGGCACCGAATTCATTGCCGCCGTGGCCTGCATCGAGAAAAACGACAGGATTTTCCTTATTGAACTTCAGCGTGCTTTCACTTTCATCAGAAGAGGAAACCACACCGGATTCAGGTTCACTTTCGCTGTTCTCCGATTGTCTGCAGGCACTCAGCAGTATACCGCAGAAGCAAATCAGAAAAATACCCAGAAGCAGAGCGACTGGGGAATGTTGATGGGTATTCATATCTTTTGTAAACTGCATCAGCAGAAACTCCTTTCTTAATGTCATCTTAAATATTACAGAGACTATTCTAACAAATAGATGTTTCATTAGTGTCCAATAATTGTTACAAAAGTATGAAACATGACAGATTTCCAAAAGAAATAGACAAAAATATTCCCTGTTAATTGACAATCAGGATAGATTTGCTATACTTTAATTAATTACTTTGATAAAGCGGCAATGATAAGAAAGCTCCCCTGGCAGGGTGATGTTGTACACAGTATGACAGAACCCTGTTTTTTATGTTGTTCGGGACAGCCGTTTTTTCAGAATCGGTTCTGAACAGCTGCTTTTTATTTATATGGCACACTGCTTATAGAATATACAGGTATTATCTGGTATGATATTGGCAAATACAGCAGATGGGGAAAACTGCTGATAAGGGAGGAGGAAAGCTTTATGCGAGAAAGCTACATCAGCCACAGAGATGGAAAACCTGTGGATAATTATGAGATGACCTGTGAAAAATGGAGAAAAATATATCTGGATATGGATCAGGAGGAACTGATTGGACGTTTTCATCTGGAGTATGATGAACAGGCATCCTATATTGTCTACTACAGAGAAAAGTACCGTATAGACAGGAAAAACGGTATGATTACGCTGGTGGACGATCCGGAGAAAAGGATTTCTTTCAACACGCTGATGTCCATTTACAATTTGTTTTATTACTCGAAGCCATGGGCAAGAGTCCGGGGAGAATTCGTACCGTTTCGTCAGGTGAAACGGGCAGCCCCTTTTGATCCGGCGTTTAAGAGAATGGTGCTTAATCTGCTGGCGGATACTTTCAGCGGACGCAGCGAGCTTCTGGAGAAGGCCTGTCTGGCACTGAATGGACGGCCCATTCGTCAGGATGATGTGGGATACGAGATTCAGGCATTCGACTGTGTACCCGTAACGGTGGTTTTCTGGGATGGCGATGAAGAATTCAAAGCCCAGGCCAACATCCTTTTTGATGCGGATATCACGGATTTTATCCATGAAGAAACTGTGTGCTGCATCGGGTCTGATCTGGTAAGACGGTTATCCGAGGAAGCCGGTCTGGGGCAGGTCGATCATCTGCTGGGCGGAGATATCATAATCGAGAGCAGATGATTAAAAAATCCATTCATACAGGATGCCGTACAGTTCCCTTACATAATAGGCTGCAAACAGATAGCCGGGTGTCCGGCCGGGGACTGCAGAACAGTCCAGGTCGAGAGATTCGGCTATTTTTGCGGCCCTGTATTCGTGAAATTCACTGGTGGCAATGGCAATATGGGGATTCAGATGATTGGCTTCTATAATTTCTTTGGAGAAAGCCAGATTTTCACGGGTTGAGGTGGACTGTCCCTCCTGATAGAGTCGGTCCGGATCGATTCCCTTCTCCGTAAGATAGCGGTACATGCATTCCGTCTCACTGATAATCTCATCTTTTCCCTGTCCGCCGGACAGTATGCAGACGGAATCAGGATTTTCCAGCAGATAGTCATAAGCTGCATCAAGACGTTTTCTCAGAATCAGAGTGGGTTTCTGATCTCTTACTTTACAGCCGAGTACAACGACGGTGGAACCGGATTGCGGCGTATTGCATGCGGCTTTTATCATGCAGCCGGTTTCCGCAATGACCAGAAGAAGAATGATCCCGGCACAGATCCCGGCAGCGTCTGTGAGCAGTCGTCCTGCTTTCTTTTTCCTGAACTGTTTCAGGAAATGGTGGATTTTTGTCATAAAACAGGCATAGACCATGACAGCCGCACAGACTGCCAGCCCGGTTGCATTGCCGATATTCAGAATTCCGTGAAAAATAAACGGCAGCAGAAACCAGACGGCACAGGATGCCCCGATAAGAAAGAAAATTACACATGGTATCTTTTTCGGGAAATTTTTTATCATAATCTGCAGCAGCTCCTTTCGGATGTATGATTTTCAGCAGAATTCGTAAATGTTCTGCCTGCTTTTATCATAACGTCTGTACATCAGGAATACAATGCAGAAATTTCTGAGTTTTTATCACATTTTTATCACGAAACAGCCGGATCCTGTCCGGCGATATATTCATAGGCAATCCGCGGGCTGCCGTCCGCCAGGTGGATGATGCCGCATTTTCTGAAACCGTTTTTTTCAAGAACGTGCTGCATTACATGGTTGTTTTCATGGGTGTCGATGCGAAGATGTCCGCATTTCTTCTTGCAGTAATCCATACAGTGGGTTACGATTCCTTTCAGGATTCCATCGCCGGCAACCCGATGAACGGCCCGGTAGGGGGTATCTGCTATCCAGGTGCCCTGCTCGATGACCGCGTAGTCGGGTTCTTCGCCGTCCAGAAAAGCAAAAACACCATGAATGGCATCACCGGAGCAGATTACGTGAAGCCAGCCATTTTCAATATCCGATTTCACCACATCCGCTGAAGGGCGGTTGGTTCCCCACTGTGAGGCGTTGCCGTTGGCTGCCATAAATTCCCTGGCAGTCTGATAGATGGCAAGAATGGCCGGCAGATCATCGAAAGAAGCCTTTCGGATGGACGGGGTATCGTCTGCTTCCAGAATTTCTCTGGCCTTTTTGTATTTTTTTCGCCAGCGTTCCAGCCTTGCCGGCGGTACGGCGCCGGGGTCTGTGATCCGGCTTTCGTCCTGGTTGTGATCCAGGTCGGCCAGTTTTACCGTTGCGGCAACAGGGTTGGAGCGGATTGCGCGGACATAATCAAAATAATCCGATGAATCGTTGTGGGTCAGAAGCCGGAGAGCGTCAATAACCTCCGCGGGAAAATCTGCTTCCAGATCTTCTATTGTGACATCAGTATCTTCCACCACATCGTGCAGAAGAGCGGTGCAGGTGGTGATTTCATCGGGCATCTGTTCTGCCACATGAAAGGGATGAAAGATGTAGGGAACGCCATTCACGTCCAGCTGTCCGTGATGGGCATCGTAAGCCAGTTTCATGGCTCTGTTTGTTAATTTTGTGTAAATCATGGTTAGCAAATCCTTTTAAAAATGACTGTCCGGAGCCGGACTCCGGATACATACATGATAAAACAAAATGCGGAAAAATACAATCTTATACATAACATGTGATTGACAAAATAACATAAACTATTTATAATAAGAACATGATAGAGGGAAAGAAGGTAATACATTGATTATTTTTGTGATGGAGATGATCGGCACGGTGGCTTTTGCGGCTTCCGGTGCCATGGTAGGTGTGGGACGCAGGATGGATATTTTCGGTGTCTGCGTCCTCGGTGTGATTACTTCAGTAGGCGGAGGGATGATCCGGGATGTGGTTCTGGGAATTATTCCGCCGGGGGTGTTTCAGAAACCGGTGTATGCGCTGGTGGCTACAATTACTTCCTGTCTGGTATTTCTGGTGCTTTATCTGCGGCGGCACCTGCTGGAAGGCCATTTCAAGGAGATATACGACCGGGTTCTGCTGATCATGGATTCCATCGGACTTGCAATTTTTACTGTGGTCGGTGTGAATACGGGGATTCAGCAGGGATATCTGCATAATACATTTCTTCTGGTATTTGTGGGCACGATTACAGGGGTCGGAGGGGGACTGCTCCGGGATATGATGGCTGGTGTACCGCCGTATATATTTGTTCGTCATGTATATGCCTGTGCGTCTATTGTGGGAGCATGGGTCTGCGCATTGATTGCACAGCATTTCACAACCGTGGAAGCAATGGTGGTTTCGGCTGCAATTGTGATGCTGATTCGCTGCTGTGCCGCGTATTATCACTGGAATCTGCCCAGACTGGAGGATGAATAACAATGAGATCAGCTGCCTGGACAGATAAACGGGATGCAGGGTGGTAAGACAGGTTCCACCACCGGTGCGGGAAAGTGTTTTGCCGGAGTTTATACATATAAAGACAATGATTATACCGTAGTAGTTCCTGGAAGCAAAACAGATTCCCAACGGTGGAATGATGTAAAAAACTGATTCAGTATGCAAAAAAATATGGCTGGTAACGGACTATTTTACAATCGGGTGTTCCTGCGCAAACTGACGTCCGTATTTTTTCAGTTCATCCTGTACGATGCTGTTGTTCCATTCTCTGAAGCATACACCGTTGGGGATGGAAGGGTAGAAGCGTCCGCCGGGGCAGTAGGTATCGATGGCTCTGCGTACTTCGGCACGGATGGCTTCTTCGGTGATATTTTCGATGTCGATTTTCGGACCGTCAATACCGCCGCACATGGCAAGTTTGCCTTCTGTGATTTCCTGTATTTTTACGATGTCGTTCTGTGCGATGGTTCCCTGCCAGATGTCGATACCCAGCTCTACCATATCGGTTACGATGGGCTGACAGATGCAGTCCGCGTGGTGCATGTAGATCATACCGCATTCATGGATGGTATCGGAGATTTCCTGCTGGAGAGGTTTGATCAGTTCTCTCCATACCCGGGGAGGCAGGAACAGATTCTGTTTTGAACCCCAGTCATCATGATAGAAGATGATATCCGGGTGGATTTCTTCGGCTGCCATTTTGATGTATGCAATTTTGTAATCGGCTATTTTTCTGAGAATACCGGCCATTTCTTCCGGATACTCCAGATAATTGACCAGTGCGTTTTCCATGCCCATCAGATGGTGGGATCGTTCGAAAAGGCCTCCGGAAAACATAAAGCCTACAAATTTTTCTTTCCGGTCAACGGCTGCGGCTGCTTTTCTGGCCGGTTCCCAGTCAAGATTTTCAAGAGAGGGAACTTTCAGCTGTTCTTCCCATTTTTCGATGTCTTTGATTACCGCGTTGGAATCATTGACATGGGGATGCTTTCCGGGGGAGCCGGGTTTGTAGATGAAGATGGTTCCCCAGACATCGGGATGCTCTTTCCCGTCCTGCGGGCACATATTTCTCAGCAGCTCCGGATCGGGAACGAGCTGGATGGCATCCATGATATCTCCGTAGAAATCGGGCTGCTCCCGGTTGAAGATTGCCATGGCATTTTCTCTTAAAGTCATCATTTCAGCGAATGCCTCCTTTTCTGCAGGGTTTGATCTGCTTCTGTATGGTTTGAGTCTGAACCTGTATCTGTGTTTGTATTTGTATGGTTTGATTTAACGGTGGTAAAGCTTGTTGTAATATTCAAAGGAGTAATTGTAAAGTTCATCACGGGCGATGACTGCTTGTTCAGGTCTGCTCATATCGGTCCGGATCCAGGGCATACAGCGTCCTTTTTCTCCGTAATGATCTACGAAATCACGCATGATTCTGCGGATTTCCGCCTCATCGGCCCTGGGATCCAGTTCCACGATGAAACCGAAGGTCATCTGATCACCGTAGGTTTCGTACAGGTAGTCAGGTTCATTGATTCTGGCCTGAGGTGTCCACATGTCGATTCCCATTTCCAGCATTTCGGGAACATACTGGATATTCTTTCCGCAGGAATGCAGTTCGATGAATTTGCCCTGATCCTTGATGAATTTCAGGAAACGGGTGGTGGAGGGCATGATCTGCTCACGGAACATCTCATTTGAGAAAAAGCCGCTTCTCTGAGTTCCCCAGTCATCATGATAAAGAACCCCGTCTACCTGTCCGTAATACCGGAAGATATTTTCTGTGGATTCAATCTTGTAATCAGCCATTTTCTGGAAAAACTCTTCCAGAAGTTCGGGTTCTTCATAGAATGCAATCAGAGTTTCATCAAAAGGCATCATTTCATGAAGACGTTCAAAGATTCCTTCCACACATTCATAGATATGAACTCTGTCCGGATCAAGAGCTTTTTGTATCTTTTTGCCGTCTGTTTCGAAATCAACAAGGGATAAATCCGGCCACTCCACATCTTCCTTCCAGTTGGCAAAGTCAGAGATTACTCTGGTGCCGGGCTTGGTAATCATGCCGCCTGCCGTTTCTACCATGGTCCAGTAGACACCCCACCAGTCGTAGCCGTCTACTTCCGGTACAGGATGCTCTTCCATGGCATCGGGCCATATAATATTACTTTCAAAAGAATATGCCGGCATCCAGTAGGGTTTTTCACCTTTTACGCACCGGATATAGTTTTCGCGTACACTGCAGGGCCTTCCTGTGATGGGGGCTTTCGGCTGCTGAAAGAGCCAGGGAAAGGTTCCCGGCGCCTGCCATGCTTTTGAATAGTCTCTGGAAGCAGCCTGCTTCATAAATTTGCCAACGCTCATATTGTTCCTCCTTGTTCCATATATAAAATATAAAAGTTATAAAACAGGCGCCCCGGTATCAGCCCAGGACGCCCCGATAGTTTGCTTATTTACAGACGATTATGCCTGTTGTTTCCTTTTTGCGATTTCTTCAGAACATTCGGCAATTTTTTCATCTGTCAGATGATATCCGAAGGTGACAATTAACAGGCCGATAATCAGGAAAACTGCGGGAATCAGAGTAAAGCCTGCAGCAATACCGTTCTTTACGCTCATGGAAGCTTCTTCAACAGCGATGGAAGCTGAGAAACCGGTAATACCGAGTACAGCTGAGATCAGAAGTCCGCGGGTTACGATTGCAACCTTGATGGGAATATTGATAAAGCCCATTACAGTACCGGTACAGTTAACGCCGGTTTTGTATTCGCTGTAGATTGCGCAGTTTGCAAGCATGGGAACGATCATAACGGTTACGAACGCGGTAAAGAAACCGGCAACACTGGTAGCTACGATAACGATGGTAGGATTCCAGCGGAATACGAAAGCTACGCCGTACATAACAGCAAGAATCAGGAATGCCATCTGGTAAGTGGTCTTTGTGGAAAGCTTGTTGGCAACACGTTTACTTACGATGGAGCCGACTACTGCGGTGATATTCGCGAACAGCAGGTAACGTGATACGAAGCCTGCGTCCTGAGCGATGTAAGAACCATAGTAAACAGCGAATGCGGAGTAGCAGAAAGAGTTCATCATGTACAGCAGGTAGGAACCGAGTACGCCCAGCAGCTGGGGATTGGAAGCGATTGCGGAAAATAAGCCGACTTTTTTGGTATTTCCGGCTTTTTTAGCGGAAGCTGCTTCTCTTTCCAGTCTTGCGATTTCTTCAGGACCGGTTTCTTCATATCCCTTGAACATAACAAAGTGTGCAAAATAACCTGCAGCCATGACACAGCCGAATACGAATGCAGCAGCGGCATATCCGTTGCTTTCACCCAGTTTTGCGGCCAGGAACGTAACGACACCGGGTCCGATGTAGGAATAGGTACATCTTGCAATGTATGTCCACAGACCACGAACGGAAGATAATGCATTTCTCTGTTCTGCGTCTGCAGCAGCTACATTGATAATGGACATGTTGGCTACATAAGGGAAGTTCCAGATAATGTGGCTGGAAATCGTACCGATAATTATGATAATTGCGGCGAACATTCCGTTGCCGAATGCTTTGAACTGGAACAGGTACAGGAAAGGTACCATCCAGGGAAGCACTGCCAGAATGGAGCGGTAGCGGCCCCATTTCAGAGGTTTCATCTTGTTCAGGATAATACCGTATACCCATGACAGCGCTGCATCTACTACACTGCCGACGGTGGAGATCATGGTTACCAGTGCCAGCGGGAATGCAGCAACGTTGGTCAGGAAGTAACTGAAATAATAGGTTTCGATGTTGGACATGAAGTTAAATCCCAGATCACCGATACCGAAGAAATACTTTTGCCCCCAGTTTAATTCTTTCTTTTCTTTACTCATATATTTACCTCTATAACTGCCGGAATACGCTTTTCAGGATGCGGTATCCCGGCAGCTCCCTTCTCTTTTTGTATAACTAGAACATAATTTTGCTCATGTTGTCGATTTCTTCTGTTAATGCTTCATATACGCCCGGGAATGTGCTCATGGGCAGACCCTGTGAAGCGTTGGGAATAAAGTACAGCTTACCGCATTCGCGACATGCACGTTCTACTTCTTTTTTAACAACATCCTGTGTCCAGCCTTCATAGTCAACAGATGCGCTGTCGATACCGCCCATGAAAGAAATCTGGCCGCCGTACTTTTTGATCAGTTCGGGGATATTGTTGGAGGTCATAACGCCCTGCCAGATATCGACACCCATATCGATCATGAAAGGAACGAGCGTAGCTGCATAGGAGTCAGAATGATGGATGATCAGCTCAACGCCATGCTCTTTGTAGTATCCGTATACTTTCTTATATGCGGGAAGGAAGAATTCCTCAAACATATCTGGAGAAATGAATGTGGAGGTCTGGCTGCCCCAGTCATCGTGATGGAAGATTGCATCCGGTTTTACGTATTTGCAGAGTTCTGCTGCGTATGCCAGCTCCCATTCGGTAATATAATCAACCAGTTCATGCAGGTATTCGGGCTCTTCATAGAAAGCGATCAGGCAGTTCTGGATTTCCATGAGGTAATGGCACTGTTCAAAAATACCGGGTGCGATAAATGCGGTTGCAAACTGTTCATTGCGGTCAACAGCTTCTGCTTTTTCAATGTAGGGTTTCCATGCTTCCTCGGGATATACTACATTGGGAGCTTTAACGTATTCTCTCCATCTTGTGATATCCTTACATACGATGCTTGCCTCGTCGTGTACCGGGAAAGCACCGGGAAGCTCTGCCGGCCATGATTTCTTAACGCCCCATGCGTTCACAACATTTAATTCCCCGCGTTTGGGATTGGGATTGTGCTCGCCGAAAGGACTTCCGAGCAGCATATTGAAGGCTTCATACTGGTTTACAAATCTGTCCGGGTTTCCGCCTTTGATTGTTTCCATTAAATTCTGTCTTTTTGTTAACATACCTTGTCTCCTCTCTGCAGTAAAAATGTGGCTCTGTCATGAGCCGGTCTCATATGATGTGTTTCGTACGATTTCCGATATCGGAACGGCTTTGCGTTGTACCGCCGCCTTCTCTGATACTGCCATTATAATGAGAAAAAAAATTCAACACCATGTCCAACGCGCACAATCCTTGACTTTGGAGGCACTGGAAGGTTTGTGCAAAAAGACATTTATTTTTATTCATTTTTAGTGTAAAATAAAGGTAACATAGCTGTACTATGCGAACATGGGTTGTGCACTATTTAATAAAAGCTGAAATGATTGGAGAATACGATGAAATTAAGTATGTGGATGATCGTAAACCGGATTTCGGAACTGGATCCGGAGATTCATATTACTGACAATGATCCGGCAATTCTTAACAGTGCCAGAAATGTTTATGCAACAAACTGCGTACATGTATATCAGGAAGAGGACTGTGTGGTCTGCAAGGGAGAAGACAACTATATCAGACTGCACGATATTACCGTAGCACAGGCTTTTGAGATCATACAGGGAGTTTTTGATTACTATGAAGACTGGATGGACGGGATCATGCAGAGTATCCGGGACAGGGATTATCAGAAGGTGATTGATCTGGCATGGCAGATATTCCGCAATCCCATGGTGCTTCTTGATTCCAACAGAAAAGTTCTGGGAATCACCCGACAGTATGAGCCTGATTCCATTGATGCAGAGTGGGAATATCTGATCCGGTACGGCTACTCTTCGCTGAATGCGGTAAAAACCATGAAGTGTTCAGACATATATGTGGATCTTCAGAGACATGGTCTGAAGGATTACAAAGTTGCAGACGATTCCATGATCGGTCACGGAGGTCTCAGCTACAGCCTGTATTCAGGGGAGGTTCTCTGCGGACGTATCAATGTCCTGAAAAAAGACCGGGAACTGAATCCCGGTGATCGCCAGCTTCTGATCACGCTGGCCCAGCTTCTGGAGATGAATCTGGGAAGTGTACTTTTTTCCAGTACATTAAGTGCGGGCAACGCTCTTTTTAATCTGCTGACAGGAAAACCCTATGCGGAGCAGCAGCTGGATATTCAGCTTGCCTATCAGCAATGGGAACGAAAAGATACCTATCACCTTGCACTGGTCAGGATATTCGGTGATATGGAGAAAAAGCTTTTAAGTGAGGAACTGGATGCACTATGCGGACTGATTTCCAGAAATATTCCCAATGCGGTTGTCCTGAAAAGAGCCCCCTGTATCATGATACTGACCAACCGGGACCTGATGTCAGATGCGGCTGTCGGTTCTTTCCTGCACACTTTGCTGGAAAAGAATCCCGTCCATATTGGTTTCAGTCTTCCCTGCAGCGGCATCGATCAGGCGGGTATCCTGTATTCTCAGGCGGCTTCTGCAATCTATTATGGTTCCATGGATACGTCTTCCAGAATTTTTTACTGTTTTTTTGATTATGCGATGGATTATATCATTGATTCCACTTCCATCGAAGAAAGTGTATCGGCCTGTCTGCCCGCTGTGGTCGAGATGTGGGAGATGTACCAGACCAGTCAGGATGAGATGTTCGGCACCTTGAAATGTTATCTGGAAAATAACTGCTCCGTATCAAGGACGTCAGCAGAACTGTTTACACACCGCAATACGATTCTTTACCGACTGAAAAAAATCAGGGAATTTCTGCAGTGCGATCTGGATGATCCGTATTGCCGGGATTACTGTAGGATTTCCATACGGACACTGGAATTATATGAGAAAAAACAGAAAAGTAAATTTCTCCAGTAGATGTTTCCTGCACAGTGGGTGTGTGAGGAAAAAACAGAACTGAATATAAAGCCGGGTCCCCGAAAGGAAAAAATACAAAAAGTGCAGCGGTTCTGATGCTGCACTTTTTGTATAACGCGAGTTGTACCCTTTTCTGAGCGGGTTGTACTTTCCCTGAAAGTCTGTCCGGATGTTCAGATATGAAAACATTTTTGAATATCTTTGTTTTTACCCAGTACCAGCAGCGCTTCATCAGAGGAAAAACGGGTTTCGGGAGTGATGGTCAGATCCAGCTTCCCATTTCTTTTGATTGCCATAATATTGATATTGTATTTCTGGCGGATATTGATTTCTCCGACTGTTTTTCCCAGCCAGGAAGAAGGAACATCAATTTCGAACATGGCATAGTCATCATCCAGCTCCATATAATCAAAAATATGATCGGAACTGTATCGAATGGCTGTCCAGTTGGCCAGCTGTTTTTCAGGATATACGATCTCGTCCGCACCGTTGCGGAGAAGAAACTTGGCCTGAACATCTCTGGCGGCTCTTGAGACAACCAGTCTGCCCCCCAGCTCTTTCAATAAAGAAGTAGTTTCCAGCGATCCCTGAAAATCATTGCCGATTGCAACGATACACACATCATAGTTGCTTACACCCAGAGATTTAAGAAATGCTTCATTCATGCTGTCACCGATCTGTGCATTGGTAACATAGGGAAGAACTTCCTCTACCCTGTCTTCACATTTATCAATTGCCATAACTTCGTGACCCAGCTCATGCAGCTTCATGGCAACATGCTTACCGAATCTTCCCAGGCCGATCAGTAAGATTGATTTCATCCCAATCCCGTCCTTTCATCAAATTTACTTACCCTGTAATAATTGGTGTATTCGTGATAATTGGCATATTCCGCGATAATCCGGTTATCCCACAGTAATTTTCTCTTTCGGAAGTCTGGAAATATTGCCCTGAGCACCGGAAAATGCGGCGTATACCAGCGTCAGGCATCCGACTCTTCCCAGAAACATAAGAATAATCAGTATAATTTTTGAAACGATTCCCAACTGGGGAGTAAGCCCCAGCGTCAGCCCGACTGTACCGATGGCTGAAGCCGTTTCGAACAGGCAGGTGACAATCGGCAGCCCTTCCATATAACTGATGATGATACCGCCAGTCAGGAAGCAGGACAGATACATCAGCAGAATTGCAGCCGCGTATTTAACTGTGTCATTTTCCAGTCTTCTTCCGAAACATTCCGAGTCTTCTTTTCGTTTAAAAACGGAAAACAGATTCAGAAACAGAACCGCCACGGTGGTGGTTTTCATACCGCCGGCAGTGGAACTGGGAGAACCACCGATCAGCATCAGGATGATCATAATTGTCTTACCCGATTCGCTGAACAGAGACAGATCAACCGTATTAAAACCGGCCGTTCGCGGTGTTACCGCCTGAAACAGCGCAGCCCAGAATTTTTCCCCGATAGACATGCTGTTCCAGACCGGAGTGCTGAATTCGCCGAAGAAGAAAATCAGAAAAGGAAACAGGATCAGAACCAGCGCCATGACCAGAATAACCTTGCTCTGCATCCGGTATTTACGAAAATGGAATCCCTTGTGCCGGACATCGTCCCAGGTAAGAAAACCGATTCCGCCGATGATGATCAGACTCATAATAATCAGATTGACATAACCGCTGGTGTAGTAGGAGGTCAGCGAAGAAAACTGTTCCCTGTGGCCCATCAGGTCAAATCCCGCGTTGCAGAATGCGGAAATCGAATGGAACAGGGAATACCAGAGGCCTTTCAGGAAACCGAAATCTCTGCAAAAAGCAGGAAACAGAAGCAGTGCACCTGTTATCTCGATGAGAATGGTGGATTTAATGATGAATCCGGTCAGGCGGATGATTCCTCCCACACTGGGTGCGGAAATAGCATCCTGCATGGTACTTCTCTGCATCAATCCAATCTTTTTCCCTGAGATAATTGCGATGGCAACGGCAATCGTCACAACACCCATACCGCCGATCTGAATCAGCAGCAGGATAATCGCCTGACCAAATATGGACCAGTGGGTTGCCGTATCAAATACCACAAGACCTGTAACACAGGTAGCTGAGGTCGCCGTAAACAGTGAACTGAGAAAAGAAGTAAATTCTCCGCTGCTTGATGAAAAAGGCATCATCAGCAGAAAAGTCCCGATTAATATTACAATTAAAAAACCGGCAATAATAATCTGAAAAGAAGACAGGTGTTTTTGCCTGGTTAATATATTCTTTATATGGTTCATAATGGTATCTGCCATCTTCCTTATGATAAATGATGAAGGCATCAAATAAATTTGACGCCATGATATAAACGGATTTCCCGTTTCCCGCTTCCGGAATCCGGAAAACATTCCAATCGAAAGCAGTGCAGCATGTTCAAGCCGGCTCTCAACGGTGATCTGAATGCCGGATATCAGTGAATATTAAATATCAGTAAGAATATCATATATAGCATTAAGATGGTATTAAGATTCCGTAAAAACAGGTCTCTGACAGACCTCTGCTTGAAGCGTCGGAAAGCCGGTGATATAATAGTTTATATCTTTTAAAAAAAAACATTCATGTAAAGCAGAAAATTGATTGCTGCAAAAAAATGTGTTCAGATTCGGACTGAGCGCACAGGAGGGAATAAAATTTCGGATCAATCAATTGAATTTGATAAAAATGAAAAATATACTTGACAAATAGGAATAATAGGTATAAGATATTTGCAACAACAAAAACATATTAAACAAGTATGAATTATAGGAGAAAAGACATGGCAAATATTTATAAGGGAACATTGGGACTGATCGGCAATACCCCTCTGGTAGAAGTAACCAATATTGAAAAAGAACTTGGTCTGGAAGCAGCTGTAGTGACAAAGCTGGAGTATTTTAATCCGGCAGGAAGTGTAAAGGATCGTATCGCAAAAGCGATGATCGAGGATGCAGAAGAAAAAGGCATCTTAAAAGAGGGCTCTGTGATCATCGAGCCTACTTCCGGTAATACCGGTATCGGCCTGGCTTCCATTGCGGCAGCAAAAGGATACCGTATCATCCTGACCATGCCCGAGACCATGAGTATTGAGAGAAGAAATATTCTGAAGGCTTATGGCGCAGAACTGGTGTTGACGGAAGGTGCCAAAGGCATGAAGGGAGCAATTGCAAAGGCTGAAGAACTGGCAAAAGAGATTCCCGGCAGTTTTATCCCCGGGCAGTTTGTGAATCCTGCTAACCCTGCAATCCACAGAGCAACCACAGGTCCCGAAATCTGGAAAGACACCGACGGAAAGGTTGACATTTTCATTGCAGGTGTAGGTACAGGCGGAACCTTAACCGGTACAGGCGAGTATCTGAAATCACAGAATCCGGATATTAAGATTGTTGCCGTAGAGCCCGCCGGTTCACCGGTGCTTTCTGAAGGCAAAGGCGGTTCTCATAAGATTCAGGGTATCGGCGCCGGATTTGTACCGGAAGTTCTGAATACAAAGATTTATGATGAGATCATCAAGATTGAGAATGACGATGCATTTGCAGCAGCTAAACTTCTGGCCAAAAAAGAAGGCGTACTCGTAGGTATCTCCTCCGGTGCTGCGCTGCATGCGGCAATCCAGCTGGCAAAACGTCCGGAGAATAAAGGAAAGACCATCGTGGCACTGCTGCCTGATACAGGTGACAGATACTACTCAACCCCTCTGTTTACAGATTGATAAGTGAACAGGTTTTTCAGAAATCAACAGTTTTTATGAAGTTTTCAAAAAAGAGCAGATATGGACTCAGCGCGCTGATCGATCTGGCGGTGAATTCCAAGACGGAACAGGTTTCTCTGTGCAGCATTGCAAAGCGGAACAGCATATCTCCCCAGTATCTGGAGCAGATATTTGCCAATTTACGAAGGGCGGGAATCGTAAAAAGCATCAAGGGCTCCCAGGGAGGATATTTGCTCAGTGCCAGTCCGTCGGACATCACAGTGGCGCAGATCATGGAAGCGCTGGAAGGCGATTATCATATTGAAGCGGAAAAAGCGCCGGAAGGCAGCAGCAATCCCGGTGTATCGGTAACGATACAGACCAGAGTAATCGACGAGGTAAACCGCAAGCTGGATGAGGTTCTGCAGAACGTTACGCTGGCGGACCTGGAAAAGGATTATCTGGAGAATGAAGCGTATAATCAGAATATGTATTATATTTAGGTGATATGTTGGTATTCGGGTGGATGCTATATGTAGGCGGATTTGCACAAAAAGTATGATGAATATTTGAGGAGAGGGTACGGGAACCCTCTCCTTTTTGTCATAGCTGCCGGTTTGTGTTACAGGAATTATCTGAATTTTGTAAAAGGCAATCATTGATATGCTTATTAACATTCAATGGAATCCAGACTGCTTTAATAACATTTCCAGTTTCCATTGCTATAGCTGAATCGTAATTCAGACCCAATCGAAGAAATATACAGGATTCCGTCTTCAATTTTTGAAACGCCACAACAAAAAATATATCCATCTTTGTAAGAGGACATTTTTCCATCTTCCAGATAGAGAATTTGTTCAATTTCATCATTTGAACAGGTGAAAACGTATACGTCCGCGGCAGCATAGGTTGAACCGATGAACTCTATTTCAAGAATAATTTCATCTTCTCCATCACCTGTTAAATCGGAGCATGTTACAACTCCATATATATCACAGGAATAAGTGTCATCATTTCCGAATGTTTTTTCCCAATATGAATTCCCTTTGGTAATAGATAAAACTGCGTTTGAACGATTATTTTCGACGGAAGCTTTAATTTTTTGGCTGGTATTGTTTTGGAAAGAATTTTCTTTGGCAGCCATATAAGAGATATCCATTCCCAACGTCTCTTTGGTTTCGTTTATTTTCTGCATATTTTCATTATATCCGATATTTACTCGTATTGAAGAACTGTTCATGGGATAGTATTCTACATTTTTGCTCCATTCTTCTTCTGTGTTTTCCCACTCTTCCTGTGATACAACAGCTCCATTTATTTTGTATGTATAATATCCAGATTTTTCACGGATTTCTTCATCCATTAGGGTTTCTCTTGCGATTCCAAAATCCCCGTTGTCTTTATAACCGTGGTAATAATTATATGCAAAGGAATCTGCGCTGCCGGTTTTAATATAAGTGTTACCGTTGTATCGGGTTATGATCAATGTTTTCCCAGCGCCGTCATTGCCGTACAGCTCTCCAGAATCAAGTAAATGGATATTATCCTGTTCATATCCCCAGACTTCAAAAATATAGTCAAAACCAACGTAATCAACTTCGCTGCTGTCCTGTTTGGTTTTCTTGTATACCAGCAAAAGCTCTTCTATTCCGTTATTGTCAAAATCGATTAGTTCAAGATAACATAATCCGGTCATCCATGATGTTGAATAACTGCCTGAGAACCTCTTATAGTCAATATCTGCCAGCCCGTATGTGTCATCATATTGTTCTATAAGCTGACGATAACGGCTGTAAGATTTGTCGATGGTTTTTTCCATTTCAATTTTCCCAAGCTTTGTATCTTCATATGCGTTTACTTTAACTTCCTGTGTGACATCATCATATCCTTCAGCATGAAAGGTAATCCGGTAGGTACCGGGAGACAGTTCAACCGTCGCTTTTCCGTTTTTGTCGGTGTTTTGTCGAATTGTATTTTCGTTTTCGCCGGATGCAGCAATCTGACACTGTACATGCGGAATTGGCTGCTGGCTGTTTTTGTCAATCATCTGAAAAGAAGTTATATTTTTCTCCATTAAAAAATTGACAGAAGTTATTTGCCCGGAAGTTATGCTGAATTCCTGTGAGATGGCATGGTATCCGTTTTCTTTGATTTCTGCAAGATAAGTTCCGGGAGCCAGTGTTTCCTGATAACTTCCCAGCTGATCGGTTTTGATTTCTTTTGCAGTCTTCGTATTATCTTTTTGAGAAATGCGAATGGTTACGTCAGCTATCGGGCTGGAGATTACATTGGAATCCTGATCTTTTACGCTTTCATAGGTGAACCCAAGTGCTATTCCCGAGGAAGATTTCGCAGTATCTTCATCTGAATCTTCTGACCGGGTCAGCATCAGGGTACGGAGTACCGCATAAAATGCATTGACAACTCTCATGTCTTCCGAAGCCGAATCCATGATAATTTCTTTCACCTGTTCCGCTTTTAATTGGGGATTGACTCCCCAGACCAATGCGGCTATCCCGGAAACCATGGGTGCAGCCATGGATGTTCCTGTATCCAGCGCGGATATATTGCCGGGAAAATCGCTTAAAATATCACTGCCGGGTGCATATACATCCACACGGTCACCTCTGTTTGAGTAGCAGGAATAGTAGTATGTGCTGCCGACATTATCTTCTGTAGTGAAGAGTGATTTGTAGGAGTCTTCAGCAGAAGAATTAGTAACGGCTCCGACTATAATAATGTGATTTCTGACGGTTTCGTTTGTGATGGCGCCGAGAAAATCATATCCGGCATCATAGACAATGTCAGAGGGAATCTGTTTACCGTTGCTGTCTGTGTCTTCTTTGTATCCATATGGATGATTTTTATCCGTATCGCAAGGGGACCACTGATGACCGCTTTGATTTCCGGATGCTTTAATGATCAGGAAATCGTATTGATTGAGACATTTTAAAAGATATTGCTCCATGGAAGTACTTTCATTGGTCAGAACAGCTCGTGCTCCTGCGTTTTCGCTTTGCGCTGCAACCAACAGCTCATGATGTCCCATGGACATATTGATAACTTTGACTCCTTCGTTCAGCATGAGTGAGATTGCATATTTGATTTCATAAATAGAGGCATATGTATATAATTCACCAGGTCTGTTTCCATCATAGGCATATCCGTACAGCCGGGCATTCTGGCTGGTTCCGGAGATACAGGTTCCGTTACCGCCTTCACCGGCAAGAATACCGGCTACATGTGTGCCGTGCTCGGGGGCGATACGTGGATCCTGCTCATCCTGATAGATTGACGTAACGGTACAGTTTCCGTCTTCATCCTGCGGATTATACCAGGTTTTTACAAACCTGCCGTTATCCAGATCTTCGTGGGCCAGGTCGAACATGGTATCATAAATGCCGACTTTTACATCCTGAAAGTCGATATTTTCCATTCTCCAGACTGCGGGGAGCATGATTGCCTCCGCCCACCAGTTGTTGCCGGAAGGCGTTGCCTCATTCCAATTGGAACCAGAGGAGTCATCGGTTCGGTTGGCGTTAATCCATGGGTCGGATGTATAATCTACGGATTCTGTTGATAAGGGTGTTACACTGTGCAGAGAAATCGTTTCTATATATTCTTCCTGACTGATATCTTCAATGATTGTATTCAGTTCATCCAGAGATTTTCCATTAGGAAATGAAATCTGGTAGTCGTTGCTGATGGAAAGATAACCGACAATTTCTCCGTCATATGATTTTGCCAGCTTTTGTATCTTTCGTTTTGGAGTGGATTCTGTTGCTGTAAGAAGAAGTTGAGAATTGACATATAATTCTCCATCTTCATATGAGATATCTTTCTCTTCAAAAGGCTGGTATGTCGCTTCGAATGAAGCGGTATTTTTATGGGTGAGAACGAAAAAGGTGCCTCCTGCTATGGCTGCGGCGATTAATACGCCGATCAGAATATGTTTTTTCATAATAATCTCCCTCGTATTTTCAGAATTTCAGGAACGTGAAACATGGAGAAATCCGTTTGTATTATAGCGTCAAATTCATTTGACGCTATAATCATAATATCTTACATCAGTATCGGGATAAAGCGGAAAGTAAGACAAAGTACGGTCTGTGTGCTTATTTATCATTTACCCGATTTTTTACTGTATCAATCAGCATCTTCATTTCCAGACGGATCTCTTGAAGTCTTTGCGTGTAATTGTCGTTAAGCCAGGCATCCGTCAGAGGGTGGAGTATGTCATCCAGATAAAGAGCGATTGCTATAATCTCCATATTTTCGTCTTTCAGCAGATACTCATGATAACGCGAATCAGTATCCTCTTTGAGTGAGGCGGAGGCATTGCAGAGTCTTTTTATGACACGGGAAGGTGCAGATGAAAGTTCACTGATCAGCAGGGATACTGCAAAAAGTGCAACAGACATGGTTGCGCTCAACACATTATAATCATTTTGACTTGGTCTGATATATCGGTCACAGAGATAATAACAGCCTGCAAATAAACCTGCCGCGATGAGCAAATCAAAAATTACAGCTGCAATTTTGGTGTTATTTGAAGAAAAATCAATGTATGACAGTATAAAGCAACTGATGACGATAATGACTGCCAGACAGATGAGCTTGACCAGTATTCGGAATAAAGAAAAAACAGTATCCGTTGCGTTCTGAAAAGTAACACCCAGCAAATTAAAAATAATGAAAAACAGAATAGTGAGAAACAGAGGAATCAGTATGCGAATGAGAAATTTTCCGCGTTTTTCAAAATGCTCTGAAGGATCGCAAAGCTGACGGATTTTTTTTCTGTCATTAAGCGACAGGTCATTCAGACGATGCTGAAAAGAATCCAGAGTGCAATTTTTCAGTACTTTTTCACGCATGGCTTCGAGTGCAGGTATATTGTCCAGGATGATTTCCCGAACAGGTTCACTGTTAAGAAATCTGTCTGAGGCATCCTGGGACAGGAAACCTTCATAAGTTCGTGTAAGATTGCGTTTCTTCCGGTCAAAAACTCTTTGGGGATGGAGTTCCTGTAATTTTATATTGAGTGATGAAAATTTCTGCCATTCATCTCGTGTAAAATAATTATAATACTTTTCTACTTCAAGTTCTGTGTAGTCCCAATAATTTTCCATATGTGAATCCTCATTTGCTTTTGTGAATAAAAAACCATCCAGAATTGGTATTGCTCGAAAAGAGATTCTGAATGGTTTTTAATATGAACTGTAATACAGGGGTGACTGAATTGCCGGTAAGGTTTCTGTTAATCAAGATAAATCCAACGCCTCATGTTATAAAGACGTTCGTAATCCTCGTCATGGAAACCATAAGTTGAACCAATATCCGTATATATTCTTCTGAGGGCTTTTTTGCCGGGTTTTTCATCCAGTTTGTTAGCTTCTTCAATTAAATGCACGTAATCATAATATTCATCGCTGGGAATACTCATAAATATAACCTCCTTAGTATTGCGTATGGATTTTAAAAAACGTATAGTTTTAAATTTACGATATTATAAATCTTATTTTCAGAAAAGTCAATGTTATAATATCATATTATTTAATAATAAAGACATATAATATCCTATATCTTTTCCGGGAGGGGTTAAAAAGATGTATGAGGATTTATTTGCAGAAAGAATTGCACTTCTTCGTAATTCTAAAAATGTATCAGCGCGGGAAATGAGTCTGGCAATAGGACAAAATGAGAGTTATATTAATCGCATCGAAAATAAACATGCATTTCCGTCTTTGCAGGTGTTCTTTTATATTTGTGACTATCTGGGAATTACACCTAAAGATTTCTTCGACATGGAAAATCCGGAACCTGAAAAAATCAATGCTATTGCGCAGCAGCTAAAAAGACTCAATTCTGTACAACTGGATGCAATTCTTGCTTTGGTTAAAAGTATTAAATAACTCCCTTTTTATATGTGTATTAAAAAATAATAAAATAAATTAAAAAACACTCATCTGCTTGCAAAAAGACAAAGATTATAGTAATATGAATACACAAGGCCTGAGCCGTTGTATATTGACACTATCGTTATTTGCATGGAGGATATGATGAGAAAGAGATTCAATATAACCGGGGATTGCAAACCGGACAGGCATTACATGGTGAATATAGACAGCCGCCTTGCAGAGATTAAGGCTATGGTGGATGAAGGGGATTATTTTACGATCAATCGGGCGCGTCAGTACGGGAAGACAACGACACTGACTGCATTGGGTTATTATCTGGAAAAAGCGTACGTTGTTGTAAGCCTTGACTTTCAGATGATGAGTCAGAGTGATTTTGCAGATGAAAGGTCATTTGTAGAAGCTTTTGCAAGAGAAGTGCTGGATAATATACCTGAGACTGCGGATATACCTGAGACTATATCAGATCAGCTCCGGAAATTTGCAGATGGCGAAGAAGAATCTGCCAGATTGAAACAGGCATTTTTATTCAGGTATTTAAGTGAATGGTGCGGTCAGTCAGAGAAACCGATTGTACTGATTATTGATGAAGTCGACAGTGCGACCAACAACCAGGTATTTATGGACTTTCTGGGGCAGCTGAGGGGATATTATCTTAAAAGAAATAAAAGGCCGACTTTTCAGTCGGTTATACTGGCCGGAGTATATGATGTGAAGAATATGAAACGTAAACTCCGACCGGAAGATGAACATCGGAATAACAGCCCGTGGAACATTGCTGTTGACTTTTGTATAGATATGAGTTTTTCTGCCCGAGATATTGCGGGGATGCTTGAAGAATATGAAGCGGATTACAATACCGGAATGGATATTCAGGCCATGTCGGAATTGATCTATGATTATACATCAGGTTATCCTTTTCTGGTGTCAAGGTTGTGTAAACTGATGGATGAAAGAATTGCCGGTAGTGAAGGATTTCCGAACAGGAAGGCTGCGTGGACAAAAGAAGGGTTTCTGGAAGCAGTAAAATGTTTGCTGATAGAGAAAAATACATTATTTGAGTCCCTGGCGAGTAAATTGTATAATTATCCTGAACTAAAGGAACTGATTTACGCAATGTTGATGAGAGGAGAAAAAGTAACGTATAATCCTGATAACAGTGCGATTGACATGGCATCCATGTTCGGTTTTGTAAAGAGCAGAAAGGGAGTCATGGTGATAGCAAATCGCTTATTTGAGACGCGGATTTACAATTTACTATTGTCGGAAGAGGAATTGAACAGTAAAACTTGTTCAGCAGGTGAAGAAAAACCGGGAAAAACAAAAGCACCAGCCCCCAGCTCTTACGTCTGAAAACTAATGCTTCCTAATGCGCCTTCAGGGGCTCGAACCCTGGACACCCTGATTAAGAGTCAGGTGCTCTACCAACTGAGCTAAAGGCGCATCCACATATGTCAAAATTTGTTGTAATTATTGTATCGTTATACTAGCACATGGAGTTTCAAAAATCAAGATTTAATTTACAAAAACTTTGTTAAAAATTCATATTTTGTTAATAATTGCGGAATTGGGGAAGAAATCATGGGGATTTTGGGCATATTTCAAAAAAACTGTACTGTCCGGAAGCAGATAAATTTTTCCCGCGATAAAACAGCATCTGGAATCTATTTTATCGCGGGAAGAGTCAGTCAGGGGCTGAACGGTTACTTTTTCTGTTAATTTTCACGTCTTGCTTTGACATCTTCTACGCTGTACGCTTCTGCCAGACGAATCAGATCTTCCATATCGGCATCCGGGGTTATTTCATTTATGACTTTTGAAAGATCATTGGCATCATAAGCATTAACATAAATTCCGGTTGTCAGGCCATATAGATCTTCATATTCCTCCGGGCTGTCAGCTGTCCAGAAGCCTTGTGAGATGGAAAAAGCAGTGTCATCTTCATTGCGGTACAGATCGGCATGTCCTGTCACTGCATTATACATGACAGCAAAGGAAGGACCCAACAAAGAGGAATACTTGCCGGTTACATATTGGAGAAGTCCATCATGAACCGCGTCCAGATTTTCAGATGTAAAGCAGTCGATCGTTCCTGTCTGAATGTCAATACCGGTTATTTTTTGGGCTTCTTTTATGGTGTCCAGAAGATTTACTACCGTACAGCAGCTTAAGATAACAGAATATTCTCCGGTATCCAGTTGTTCTTTGAGTGCGGAAACGGTGACTTCTTCCTGAGGGTAACCGGGTATGATACATACTTTGCCGTTTTCATTTTCCAAAACAGCAGGTTCTGTTACGGCAGCCTGTGAGGGAGAAAAGCCCAGGGTCTCCAGTATGGCTTCCGTACGATATGTGTGCATGGAGTTATTGTATCTGGTACCGCCGCTTAATACCAGATAACCGGAAGGTGTGGTATCCGCCTCTGCATCGGTTTGCTTTTTCATAAAAAAGGAAGCCATATTTGCACCGGCGTTTCTTTCCATCTCTTCACTGGGTCCGATTACTCCAAGAAAATAAGGGTTTGTCTTTACTTTTTCGAAATCTTCTTTGGGGATGGAGCCGGAGCCCATCATATAATATATGCCGGCCTTTTCACAGGTTTCCAGAGTGGACTCCAGATCATATGTAATAAAAGAGATGATTCCGCTGGCTCCTGCAGCAATTACTGCATCAACGAAATCAGCCTCATCCTCTGCAGATGAAATACTGGCGGGATACAGAAAATCCACAGGGAAACACTCTGATATATAGTTTTCATAATAATTCTGAAAAGCACGTACTTCCGGATCCTGTCTGTCATAAGTAGCTACTGCAATAATGACACGGTTTTCTGCATTCTGATCTTTTACGCTGTCTTGTCCGTTATTGTTTGGATTGGAACAACCGGAAAAAAGAAGGCAAAACGTCAGAAAAATCAACATAAAAACGTTTTTTCTCATATTCATACTCCTTTCATTTGATAATAGTTGCCGTTTGCTGCAGGAAAATCTCCGCAGCCCCAAAACTGTTTGAAAAAAACAGTTTCTCTGAACAACCTCAGTATAACATTTTGCAGGCGGATTGAAACAGGTTGAAGAAATATAAAATATTCCTGATTGTTATAATAGCTGAATGCTTTTAGTAGATTTGAATTCTTCAGCCTGTTGCGCATTGGAAATTTGATTTACAGTAAATTGGTGATATGTTACAATAAAACAAAGACATGATTGCGGTAGTTGTGTAAGATAAATATTATTATACTGCAAAAACAGGAAAGGAGAAGGTATATTATGGCAGTGGATTATGAAGCTTTGAAACAGATGGCGCTTGATTGCGGTTTTTCTCATGTGGGGGATCTGAATGCGGATCTGATTGTGCTGCGCCCGGAGGTGCGCAGTGCCTGCGCGGTGAATAAATGTCAGGCATATGGGAAAAACTGGGTCTGTCCCCCTGCGTGCGGAACGCTGGAGGAGTGCGGAGAGCGGATTCACAGATTTAAAAAGGGACTGATTGTACAGACTACAGGAGAACTGGAAGACAGTTTTGATCTGGAGGGGATGGAAGAACTGGCAGAAAATCATTCCAAGACATTTGATAAATTTGCGGATCTGCTGAGAGAGCAGTATCCTGATGCATTGATTCTGGGAGACGGCGCCTGCAAACGCTGCAAGAGCTGTACCTATCCCGATGAGCCCTGCCGTTTCCCCAAACGCCAGTCCTCTGCCATGGAGGCATATGGCATGGTTGTCAGCGAAGTCTGCAAACAGAATGATATTCCCTATTATTACGGGCCGGGTACGTTGACTTATGTGGGATGTGTGCTGGTGGAGTAGCTGGTCAAAAGGAAGATAAAAGCGTATCAGTTGAGTGTGCAGCACGGCACAATTGCACCATTCAATGAATCGAACAATTAAGGTTATGAAAACGAACAGCATAATTATGAAATGAAAAAGCTTCTTACATATATGTAAGAAGCTTTTATCAACAGTGCGCCTTCAGGGGCTCGAACCCTGGACACCCTGATTAAGAGTCAGGTGCTCTACCAACTGAGCTAAAGGCGCGTCCATATGTCAAAATTTGTTGTAATTATTGTATCGTTATACTAGCACATGGAAAATTAAAAATCAAGGTTTTATTTACAAAAACTTTGCTGAAAATTCATATTTTGTTAATAATTATGGAATTTCGTGAGAAATAATTGGATTTTTGGTGAGTATTCAAGAACGTGCTTTCGATTTGTACTGTGTCCGGCATGATGAAAATATCTTACAGAACATGGAGAACAGTGATAGCAAAACAGAAAAGCATAAAACAGAGAATACAAAAAAACTGCTTCCTACATCCTGTAAGAAGCAGTTTACTGCAGTGCGCCTTCAGGGGCTCGAACCCTGGACACCCTGATTAAGAGTCAGGTGCTCTACCAACTGAGCTAAAGGCGCATCCGTGTTTGCTGTGCTGTTTCGCTCACAACAGTGACTATTATAATACAAATCATAAAAAAGTCAAGAGGTTTTTTAAATTTTTTTGGTGCCAGACCCCATTAAAATAAATAAAGTTTTTTAAGATTTTTTTTTGGATGGTTGAATGTCCCTGTTTTTGTGGTTATAATGAAAAAGTGTCAGACATGTTATGGAAAGGATGTGATTTGGTTTCACATGGAGAGCGGTAAAGACAAAGACAGGGAGAAAGAAACAGGGGGTCCGAAAAAGTCTCACAGATTTATATTTAACAGCAGATATTATACAATCAGTATATATACTGTTATAACTGTGCTGATCTGTGCGTTTATTGTGCGCGGGATTTTTATGTGGGAAGCAACCAGCAGTGCGGTGACAAACCTTATAAGATGGTCATCTCCGTACCTTATGGGGATTTTTCTGGCCTGCCTTCTGTATCCTCTTGTTGTTTTTCTGGAGCAATGCGTTTTTAAATCGCTGGCGGAAAAGCATGAAGGTCTGGCCAAAGGTTTTTCTATCCTGCTGACCTACATTATTTTCCTTGGTGTGATTATTCTGGTTATAGGTGTTATTATTCCTCAGGTATGGCAGAGCGTTCTGGATCTGGCGGCCATGGTGCCGGGCTGGTATAATAAATCCATGAAATTTCTGGTGGACCTGAATGAACAGATACCGGAGATAGATTTTAATTTTATTACAAAAAAATTCCAGGAATTTGGAAATTCATTTTTATCCAGCAGCAGTCTTCAGCAGCAGCTGCAGAATATTTTCATGACGGTTGTATCAACTTCGGTATCGGTTGTGGGAGTATTTGCAGATTTTCTGATTGCATTGATCGTGTCGGTTTATCTGCTTATTGATCTGGATCGTATCGGGAAAACTGCATCGAGAATCCTTCGTGCATTTGTTTCTGAAGATATGACACAGAAGGTAATCAGCGTTTCAAAGGAATGCTATAATATTTTTTCAAGGTTTGTTTCCGGAAAAATGGTGGATTCTCTGATTATCGGAATTTTGTGTTTTATATGTATGAATCTGCTGAAACTGCCTTATGCTCTGGTAATCAGCGTTGTGGTTGGAGTGACCAATATGATTCCGTATTTCGGTCCGTTTATCGGTGCGGTACCGGGTGCTTTTATTCTGTTTATGGTTTCACCGGTTAAGATGCTGATTTATCTGGTTCTGGTTCTGGTATTGCAGCAGTTTGACGGATTATATCTCGGACCGAAGATTCTGGGTGATTCCACAGGGCTTCGTCCCGCGTGGATTATTTTCTCAGTATCAGCCGGAGGAGCTGTCTGCGGTGTACTGGGTATGTTCCTTGGTGTACCGGTTGTGGCTGTGATCGGTCACCTGCTTAATATCTGGATCGACTACCGTCTGAAAAAAAAGACGGAGATACTGTTGGAAGAGGATGAGAGTGCTGCAGCAGAACCGGATTTACCTGAAGAAAATATATAACCCGCGATGGATGAAAAACAGGGTTGCCGCACTGACTGTATAATCAAAGTCAGTGTGACAGCCCTTTTGTGCCCGTCTTTTCAGCACCGGCCGGTCAGATGTTTTAAAGCGCGGTCGGCCAGGCAGAGGCGTTTGTTAAAACAGCTGATGCGATGGCATATTTTGGGGTTGCAGGCGGCAAAACGGCACATGCACCAGTAAAATCCTGAGGGTTTGCGTGATCTGCAGCTCAGATATCTCACTCCTTTTCTGCATAAGTCCACATGTATTCTGTCCGTCTTCACATACGTATAATTGCGGGCTTCTGACAGAGATACAGCTGTACTGTTTTTATACTGTATTATATGAACAGGGCAGTTATTTTCTTCCGGAGGGTTTTAAAATCATTTTGTGAATCGGCGTGCCCATGGAAGAAAATCGCTCTTCGTATTCTGTCATGATATTGCCTTCATTCATGGGATCATGATGCAGGTCATGGGTATATGCCACAAGCTCCCAGTCAGGGGCAGCCTGGGCAGTCTCCAGTGAGAAACTAAACAGATCCGAATTGTCAGTCTTGAATTCCAGACATCCTTCCGGGTGGAGAATCTGCTTGTAGCGGGCCAGAAACTGCATGGAAGTCAGCCGGCGCTTGGCATGCCGGTCCTTGGGCCAGGGATCGGAGAAATTCAGGTAAATCCGGGCAACCTCTGACGGAGCAAAAATCCTGCAGATATCTTCTGCGTCCATACGGATAAAACACAGATTGGGCAGCTGCAGATCTTCCTGTTTTTCAAGAGCACGCAGGAGCACGCTGGAATATTTTTCAATACCGATATAATTGATTCCGGGATTTTTCAGGGCCAGCTCAGTGATAAAGCGCCCTTTTCCCATGCCGATTTCAATGT
>JBJELO010000089.1:1650-51715 GCA_051879195.1 Lachnospiraceae bacterium | reverse complement strand
CGGAAGAAAGGATAACTGATATGGAAAATAATATGAAACAGACTTTGGAAAATCATGAAAATATGAATCAGCAGGATGTTAAAGTAGAAAAGCCGGAATCCCAGCTCCATATTATGTGGAGTGCACTGAAGCAGAACAGGATGGCGGTTGCCGGTATGGTTGTTATAATTCTGCTGGTTATCATCGCGTTTATCGGTGATTTCATTGCTCCCTATGATCCTACTGCCATCGATATGGGTGCGGCAAAACAGGGACCGTCCCTTCAGCATTTCTTCGGAACAGATATTCAGGGACGTGATATTTTTTCCCGCGTGCTTTCCGGTACGAAATACTCTCTGCTGGTCGGTGTATGCGCTGTTGCCTTTTCCCTGACCATCGGTACGGTGCTGGGGGCTTTTGCGGGATATTTCGGCGGCATCCTTGATGCGGTTATTATGAGATGCATGGATATTATGCTTTCGATTCCTTCCATTCTGCTGGCAATTACATTGATGGCCGCTTTCGGACAGGGTCTTGACAAGGCTATTGTTGCAATCGGTATCGTATCGATTCCCGAGTATGCCCGGATTGTCAGAAGTTCCATTCTGTCTGTAAAGGAGAATGACTATGTGGCGGCTGCCAGGGTCATCGGCAATAAGGACGGCAGGATCATCTTCAAGCATATTCTGCCGAATGTGGTTTCCTCCATCGTTGTCCGTGCAACGCTGGGTATTTCCACAGCGATTCTGGATATTGCGGCACTGGGTTTCCTGGGCCTGGGTGTGAAACCGCCCACACCGGAGTGGGGTACCATGCTGGGCGATGCAAGAACCTATATTCTGTCCATGCCTCACATGATCATCTTCCCCGGTATTGCAATTTCCGTTACCGTGCTTGCGTTCAATCTGTTCGGTGACGGTCTGCGTGATGCTCTGGATCCGAAAGCAAGAAGTTAAGGGGGGAAGAGATATGTTATTAGAGGTAAATCATTTAAAAACAGAGTTTAAGGTAAAACGTGGTATCGTTAATGCAGTTAACGATGTAAGTTTTTCTGTGGATAAAGGTGAGATACTGGCTATCGTAGGTGAATCCGGTTCCGGTAAATCGGTTACTTCTCTGTCGGTTATGGGGCTGATCCGTAAACCGGGGCGTGTTGCAAACGGCTCCATTGTGTTTGACGGTGAAGAGCTGAGTACGAAAAATGCCAAAGAGATGGACAGGATCCGCGGCGATAAGATTTCCATGATCTTTCAGGAACCCATGACTTCTCTGAACCCCGTTTACCGGGTAGGAGATCAGATTGTTGAGTCAATTCTGACTCATACGAAGATGAACAAAAAGGAAGCCGGAGCACATGCCGTTGAGATGCTGAGACTGGTGGGAATTCCGTCCCCTGAACATCGTGTGAATGATTATCCGCATCAGATGAGCGGCGGTATGCGCCAGCGTGTTATGATCGCCATGGCACTGGCCTGTGATCCGGAACTGCTGATTGCCGATGAACCTACCACAGCACTCGATGTTACGATTCAGGCACAGATTCTTGATCTGATCAAGCGTCTGCGTGATGAGATCGGCATGGCGGTTATGCTGATTACCCATGATCTGGGTGTTGTGGCGGAGACAGCCGATAAGGTTGTTGTTATGTACTGCGGACGTGTGGTGGAGCAGGCTGATGTGAAGGAGCTGTTTACCGGTCCCTTACATCCCTATACACAGGGACTGCTGGCTTCCATTCCCAAGATGGACGAAGATCAGGAGCGGCTGTACATGATCAAAGGTATGGTTCCTGATCCCACGGAGCTCCCTGCGGGCTGTTCCTTTGCGGATCGCTGCGATAAATGCACCGCAAAATGCAGGGAAGCGATGCCTGCACTGACGGAACGGGAAGACGGCCGTAAGGTGCGCTGCTTCTTATACAGCGATAAAGTGGAGGGGGAAGAATGATGGCAGGAATGACAGCAAATACAAAAGAAGAAAAAGAAGTGTTACTGGAAGTGAAAGGTCTGACCAAATATTTCACAGTGGAAAAAAATCTGCTGGGGAAACCCACCTCCGTTCTGAAAGCGGTAGATGACGTTTCATTTAAGATCTACAAAGGAGAATGTCTGGGTCTGGTTGGTGAGTCAGGCTGCGGCAAGTCCACCATAGGCAAGATGCTGGTCAACCTTTATAAACCCACCTCCGGACAGATCTTCTTTGAGGGGAAGGAACTGACAGGAATGAGTGCCAGAGAACGCCGTGGATACTGTAAGGATATTCAGCTGATTTTCCAGGATCCCTATGCATCCCTGAATCCCCGTATGACCATCGGCGATATCATAGCGGAGCCGATGATTATCAATGACCTGGTTCCGAAGGATCAGGTGGAGAAAAGGGTAAATTATCTGCTGAACTGCGTAGGTCTGGCCAACCATCAGAGAAATCGTTATCCTCATGAGTTTTCCGGCGGTCAGAGACAGCGTGTGGGCATTGCCCGGGCACTGGCAGTGAATCCCAGGCTGATCGTCTGTGATGAGCCGGTATCTGCGCTGGACGTTTCCATTCAGGCACAGGTTCTGAATCTGCTGGATGATCTGAAGGATGAATTCGGACTTACGTATCTGTTCATCGCTCACGGACTGAACGTGGTAAAACACATCAGTGACCGTGTAGGTGTGATGTATCTGGGTAAGATTATGGAGATGGCAGATAAGAATGAACTTTACAACCATCCCACCAACCCCTATACGCAGGCATTGCTTTCCGCGATTCCGACTACGGATGTAAATTCGAAAAAGGAGAGAATCATCCTGACAGGTGACGTACCCACCCCCATTGATCCGGAGCCCGGCTGCCGGTTCTATCCCCGGTGTTTCCGCAGATGCGACGAATGCCGGAATTATGATTCCAGGCTGATCGACACAGGCAACGGACATATGGTGGCATGCTGTCTGCTGGAACACTAAAGCAGAACATACAGGAATTTAAATCAGGTGAAACAGGAACAGGGCCGGAGATCAAACTGCCCGGTTTCTGTTTTTTCGCATTTATTGAATTTACTCTGGAAAAACATTGAAGTTGTGGTAAGATAACATTGACAGATAATCAGGCGTAATAACCTGGAACAGTTACAATCATTTTGAGAAAGAAGAAACAGGATTATGAGACAGGATTTGAGAAGTTATGTGACCGTGGATCTGGATGCGATTGCGGATAATATAGGCGCTGTGAGGAGCTGTATCGAACCGGATGTGAAGGTAATGGCAGTGATTAAAACGGATGGCTACGGACACGGTGCGGTGGAAATCGGAAAATATCTGAAGGATGAGGTGGATTACTATGCTGTGGCTACTGTGGATGAGGCGGTGGAACTTCGGCAGGCCGGACTTGAACTGCCTGTTCTGATTCTGGGATATACCATGAAAGCGCAGTATTCAAAGCTGGTGGAATATGGAATTACGCAGACGATTTTCAATCGGGAGGATGCGGAACTGCTGGGGAAAACTGCTGTTTCCATGGGGAGACAGGCAAAAGTTCATATTGCGCTGGATACGGGTATGGGGCGTATCGGCTTTGTACCTGATGAGGAAAGTGCGGATGTGGTAAAACAGATCGGAGAAATTCCCGGCATCGAACTGGAAGGAATGTTTACCCATTTTTCCACGGCCGATGAGGCGGATAAAACCTATTCGAAGCTGCAGATGGATCGCTACGATGCCTTTGTGAAGTTGCTGGAGGAGCGGAGCGTGGAGATTCCCCTGAAGCATATCTGCAACAGCGCGGGGATCATGGAATTTGACCATCACCGTTATCAGATGGTTCGCTCGGGAATCATTACCTATGGGCTCTATCCGTCGGAAGAGGTGATGAAGGAGAATCTGCCTCTGAAACCGGCGCTGGAGTGGAAAGCACACGTGGTCCATGTGAAAACAGCTGCTCCCGGTCTGGGGGTCAGCTATGGGAAGACTTTTATTACAACGGCTCCGGAGACGAAGATTGCCACCATCAGTGTCGGGTACGGAGACGGATATCCCAGAAATCTGTCCAACAAAGGCCGTGTGCTGATTCACGGAAAATCGGTGCCCATCATCGGACGTGTCTGCATGGATCAGTTTATGGTGGATGTAACCGGCATGGATGACGTAAAAGTTGAAGATGAAGTAACTCTTATCGGCCGCGACGGAGAAGAATTTATTTCGGTAGAAGAGGCAGCAGCAGCGGCGGGTACATTTAATTATGAATTCGTCTGTGATATCAATAAACGGGTTCCCCGGATTTATAAGGGGAAACGGCTGTAAAAATTTGTTTGAAGGAGGCAATCAATATGAATGATTTTGTAAAAACCTTACTGACAAGAAGAAGTGTACGGGCTTTCAAACCGGACCCGATTTCCAGAGAAAATCTGGAGACGCTGATGGAAGCGGCAGCATATGCGCCCAGCGGCATGAACCGCCAGACATGGGAATTTACCGCGGTAGCCAATCCGGAGAAGATTCAGAAACTGGCCGCTCTGATCCGGGAAGAGCTGGGACGGGAACGGTATGATATGTACCGGCCGGCTGCACTGATTATCCCTTCCAACCGGAAAGATTCACCGTTTGGAAGAGAGGACAATGCCTGCGCACTGGAAAATATCTTTCTGGCAGCGCATTCCATGGGAATCGGTTCTGTATGGATCAATCAGCTGCAGGGCATCAGCGATAAGCCGGCAATCCGTAAATTCCTGACAGAGCTCGGAATTCCGGAAGATCATGTGGTCTATGGCATGGCAGCTCTGGGGTATGCGGCAAAAGAGCCCGTTTCTGATGTGAAGAAGACTGCTGTAAGACGGATTGTGGAATAAGACGCGGAATAAAACATGGAACAGGAACAGAATGACAGGAAAACAGCAGAACGTACAGAACATAAAGAACGTACAGAGCATATAGAACATTCAGGACAGGGAATAAAGCCGGTGATTTTTGCCATATCCGGCTATAAAAACAGCGGGAAGACCACATTGACGGTAAAACTGGTAAAGCGGCTTACCGGACTGGGGTACCGGGTGGCGACGATCAAGCACGATGGCCATGATTTTGAACCTGATGTCCCGGGGACGGACAGCTACCGCCACAGAAAGGCCGGCGCCTGCGGCTGCGCTGTATTCTCGGGGCATCGGTGGATGGTAACCCGGGAACAGCCGGAGGCAGAGGAAGAACGCGTTGATGAAAATGATCTGATCCGACTGTTTCCCGATGTGGATGTGATTCTGCTGGAAGGATTCAAACACAGCAGCTGGCCCAAGTATTTCTGCCGGTATCCGGACGAAATACCGGATGAGGAGAAAGCACTGGAGGAGATTCTTGCGAGAATCCGGTACACTGAAAATGGCAATTCTGATGTAATGATATAAAATAATTGCTTAACAGAAGCCGGTTATCTATCTGTATCAGATGACCGGTTTTTCGTATGCAGCTAAGATTTGCTTATAATAATACCCGGAGATAAATCGGCAATTTCTGCATTTACAAAAATTAGAAATTATGATATGCTGTTTGAACAAATAATATGTAAAAACTAACTAATAATTTAGTTAATTTACCGATTGGTTAAAAGGACGTTAAGAAATACAGTTTTGTAATAATGTTATTTCCAAAACGTTTTATTATTATGATAATTTGCAGCTGATCAGGGCAGGTACTCTGTTTTTAGAGGCCGGTTGTGGACAGCTACTGATATATAATTTATATGAAAGGTGAAGAGATGTAAAAGATGAGTGAGTTTGAAAAGAGAAAGAAAAAACTTCTGCGTTTAACAGCCCTGACACTGGCCGTATTGATTGTGGTTACCGGTTTCTGCGGTTTTTCAGGATATTCGAGAGCAGCGACATCGAAGGGGGTTGTCACGACCCATGGTGCAAGATTGAATGTGCGGACAGGTCCGTCTACTGATTACAGGGTGATTACAAGCCTGAGTAACGGGACGACCGTAACAGTAACGGGCAGCTCGGGGAGCTGGTACAGGATCAGCTACGGGTCGGGAAAATCAGGTTATGTATATAGCAAATATCTGAAGCTTGAGGGTGATAACATCACATGGCCGGTTACTGCGAAGGTAACGGAAGGCGGTGTTCCGCTGAATCTCCGACAGAAGGCTACGACGGCATCTGCCATACTGGCCAAAATACCCAGGGGAAGCAGTATCAGGATTACGGGGCAGTACAATTCCAGCTGGTATACTGCAGAGTATAACGGCAAAAGCGGATATGTATATGCGTATTATATCGCTATGCCGGCGACTGATTCCACAAGCGTGTCTTCCGGTGGAGGTCAGTCCTCTGCTTCATCCTGGACGTATTCAAAGATATCACTGAATGTTCCTCTGTATTCTCAGTATGATTCCCGTTGGTCCGGTTTAAAGCTGGGAAAATCTTCTGCAACGATTGCCAAGAGCGGATGTGTTGTCTGCGGGATGGCTCAGATTGAAACGTACCTGAGCGGCAGCCAGGTGACTCCGGCTGATATGCTGAAGCAGCTCAGCTTTGACGGAGAAGGAAGAGTTTACTGGCCTGCAGGATACAAATCCTACACCGGTTCTGCATATCTGTCTGCTATCTATACGCAGCTGCAGTACGGCAATCCGGTACTGGTGGGCGGTTTTACACCGTCAGGCAAACAGCACTGGGTACTGGTTACCGGATATAATAAAAACGGAAACTCCTTATCTGCATCCAATTTTGTTGTAAATGACTGTTTGGGACGCTACAGCACACTGGCAGATTACCAGTCCACGTACAGCAGATTTTACAAGATTGTATATAAGAGCATCAAATAATGATGCATAAATCCCCGGGTTCAGAAGATATACATTACTGTATTTCACCGCTGAATCCGGGGATTTTATCTGTTATTCTTCCATGGCTCTGTTATCCTTCCATGGCTCTGTTATCCTTCCATGGCTGCTTTCAGCTTTTTCAGGGCCCGCAGCTGAATCTGGCGTACGGCTTCCTTCGTAATACCCAGTTCATCCGCTATCTGATCCAGCGTCCAGATATCGGTATTGCCGAATCCGTAGCGGCGGGCGATGACCAGTTTTTCTCTGCTGCTCAGGACTTTCAGCGCATCCAGAAGGGCTTCATGCTCCACCAGCTGGCTGATGGTATCAATTCCGGGCTTTGCGCCGGGAGCAGTATTCCCATCCGAAGCGGGAAGAAGATCTCCCAGAGATTTCCCCTCTTTTTCGTCATTGCTCAGAGTGGTATCAATGGAAATAGTGGGCTGTGACCAGTGCTTCAGGTTTTTCACCTTTTTGACGCTGATATTCAGATGAGCGGCACAGTCCTCATCGGAGGGTTCCGTTCCGTGATCCCGTTTGAAATTGTTTATGTAGATGTGGAGCTTGTCGATCAGATTGGAAGTCTCCAGCGGAATCCGGATGGTGCGGCTCTGATTGGCGATGGCACGGTGGACTGCCTGTTTGATCCATGGAACCACGTAGGTACTCAGCTCTGTATTGTACCCGGCTTTAAACAGATCGATACCGTGGATCAGCGATTCGTTGCCGGCCATGACCAGATCCATGAAATCCATCCCTTTTCTGTTGGTGTATTTTACCACATAGACGACCAGCCTCAGATTGCTGTTGATCAGTTCTTCTCTTGCGGCGGGATCGAAATCCTTACGTGAGACAAGATAACGGGTTCTCTCACTGTCAAGGCGGGGATATTGCCCGATCTCTTTTAAATATTGCTGAAGATTATCAGATACCAGTTCTTCCATAGATTTCTTCTCCTCCGTGTCTGACGGGAATTTCTGTGACTCTCATCCCAATATTTCTGTGCGGGGACAGTCCATTTATAGTATAATGCTAAATGAAGAAAAAACCAATGAAATTTTTATTAAAAATCTGTAACTCTTTTCAATCGGCCTTTTAGATGATATAATGTGCGAAGAAGGGCAGAGCCTGCGGATTCGGGGCTCTGCCCAAAGTCAGGCAGGTATTCTGTCTGACTGAAGAATGTTTTCTGTATTGACATAGGAGCAAGCGATGAAGGTAAAGATAAATAAAATAATAAAGAGCATGAAGGGCGTACGCCTCCTGTTGTTTTTGCTGATGCTGCTTTTTCTGCTGATGCATGTCAGTATATGGGCAGTCAGTATACGGGCGGGCGTGATTCTTATGCTTTTCAGTCTGCTGATGCTGGCGCCTCTGCTCTGGTGCTTTATTTACCGCAGAGGAGAACTGCACCGTGTGCTGATCACGGATAATCTGGAGCAGTCTCAGGTACAGTATCAGCTGATGCAGGAGCTTCCGTTTCCTTATGCGCTGGTGGATGAAAAAGGCAGGATTTTCTGGGTGAATCAGGCGTTCAGCCGGATCTGTCCCATGGAACTGGCTCGTTTCCGGAGTATTCATTCCCTGTTTCCGGAACTGAAAAAAGCAGATACGGATAATATGACGGAAAAAGAATATCATGTAACTTACGGAGCGCAGTATTTCAGGCTGTCTTTTTACCGGGTCGTTACTCCGGAAGGAATGGAAGAGAGTGAGGACAGCAGCCTGTTTGCCATGTGCATGACTGACGAGACCGATATCATACGTATGGATCAGGAGATCAAGGAACAGCGGATGGTTGTTGGTATGGCATATCTGGACAATTATGAAGAAATCGTGGGACAGGTGGAAGAAGTCAGGATTGCGCTGATTATTGCACACATAGACCGTAAAGTGACCAAGTATTTTTCACAGATGGGCGGAATCGTTAAAAAGATTGAAAGGGATAAATATTTCCTGGTACTGCCCCAGAAGAATGTGGAGAATATGAAGGATGATCGATTCTATATTCTGGACGAAATCAGGGATATCAAGATCGGCAATGACCAGCATATCACCATGAGTATCGGTCTTGGTATGGGGGAAGGCTCCTACGAGACGCGGTATGAATTCAGCCGCACGGCGGTCGAGATGGCTTTGGGCCGCGGCGGTGACCAGGTAGCGATCAAATCAGGAGATGATATTGAGTATATCGGAGGCAGTGCTCAGACTGTTTCCAGAACAACGAGAGTCAAGGCGAGAGTTAAGGCACATGCCCTGAAGGAACTGCTGATGAACAACGATAATGTGCTGATCATGGCTCACAAGATGCCCGATCTGGATGCCATCGGAGCCTCGGTAGGTGTTTACCGCATAGCCATGTCACAGGGTAAGCGGGTTCATATTGTTCTGAATGAGATCAGTACGTCCGTGCGGCCTGTGGTGGAGCGTCTCAATGCGGCGGCAGGTGCCGGTGTGAATATGTTTATCAACGGAGAAGCAGCAGAGGAGATGATGTCGGACAACACGCTGCTGATCATTGTGGATACCAACAGGGGAAGTTATACGGAGTGCCCGGAGCTGCTTGAGATGTCCTCCAGCGTGGTCGTGATCGACCACCACAGACGTTCCAATGACAGTATTACCCATGCGGTGCTGGATTATGTGGAACCCTATGCATCCTCTGCCTGTGAGATGGTTGTGGAGATTCTCCAGTATATCGGAGATAATATCAAGATGAAGGTGGATGAAGCTGATGCCATGTATGCGGGCATTGTGATGGATACCAATAATTTCATCAATAAAACAGGCGTCAGAACATTTGAAGCAGCGGCATTTCTGCGGCGCGGCGGAGCGGATACGGTCCGTGTGCGCAAGCTGTTCCGCGACAATATGGAAGAGTACAAGGCAAGAGCGGAGGCAGTCAGCCGTGCGGAGATTTATCTGGGTAAATTTGCCCTGAGCACCTGCCCCTCCGAGGGTCTGGAAAGTCCCACCATTGCCGGTGCACAGGCGGCCAATGAGCTGCTGGATATTAAAGGCGTGGAGGCCTCTATCGTGCTGACCGCCTATAATAATAAAATATACCTGAGTGCCCGTTCCATTGACAGCGTCAATGTCCAGATCATCATGGAACGTCTGGGCGGCGGCGGACACGGTACCATGGCAGGTGCCCAGATGACAGGCTGTACCGTTGAAGAAGCCATGGAATATGTAAAGGTAACGCTACATGATATGACAGAAGAAGGAGCAATTTAGATGAAAGTAATATTATTGCAGGATGTAAAATCCCTTGGTAAAAAAGGCCAGCTGGTCGATGTGAATGACGGATACGCAAGAAATTATATTCTGCCCAGAAAACTGGGCGTGGAAGCCAACAATACCAATCTGAACAACATGAAGCTGCAGAAGCAGAAAGAGGACAGACAGGCAGCTCAGGAACTGGCTGATGCAAAAGCACTGGCTGAAAAGCTGAAAGATATGACCATCGAACTGCAGGTTAAGACCGGAGAAGGCGGCAGGGTATTCGGCTCTGTTTCCGCCAAGGAGATTGTGGCAGCAGCAAAAAACCAGAAGAATCTTGTGATTGACAAGAAGAAACTGCTGATTGACGAGCCTCTGAAGACCTGCGGCATGCACATTATCAAGATCAGACTCCATAAAGATGTAGTCGGTGAATTCAAAGTGCATGTTTCCGAAAAACAGTAATCATACTTCTATGGATGAAGAGGTAATCAAACGGATTCCGCCCAACAGCGCGGAGGCCGAGCGTTCGGTAATCGCTGCCATGCTGATGGACCGGGATGCGGTTATTTCCGCATCGGAGATCCTGACGGGAGATGATTTCTATAACCGCCAGTACGGCGTCGTATTTGAATGCATGGTGGAACTGGTCAATCAGGGGGAACCGGTGGATATGGTCACCGTGCAGAACCGTCTGAAAGAAAAGGATGTATCGCCGGAGACAGCCAGTCTTGAATTTGTAAGGGAACTGATGCTGGGTTTCATTACTTCCGCCAATGTAAAACAGTATGCTCAGATCGTGTATGAGAAGGCGCTGCTGCGCAAAGTGATCAGAATCAACGACACGATCAATGGTCTGTGTTATCAGGGAAAGGAAAGTGCCGATTCCATTCTGGAGGAAACGGAGCGTTCCATATTTGAACTGCTGAAGACGCGGAATTCCGGGGATTTTGTTCCCATCCGCCAGGTGGTTCTGAATGCGCTTGACAAGATTGAGATTGCTTCCAGAAACCGGGATGCGGTGACCGGGATTCCCATGGGATTTACCGATCTGGATTATCAGACCTCCGGTCTCCAGCCTTCCGACCTGGTTCTGATTGCGGCCCGTCCTTCCATGGGCAAGACGGCATTTGTATTGAATATTGCCCACAATGTGGCGATCCGTCAGGAGAAGTGCTGTGCCATCTTCAGTCTGGAAATGTCCAAGGAGCAGCTGGTCAACCGTATGCTGGCCATGGATGCCAATGTGGATTCTCAGAATATGCGCAACGGCAGACTGTCGGAATCCGATTGGGAAAAACTGGTGGAAAGCGCCGGCAATATCGGTACTTCGAAGCTGATCATTGATGATACTCCGGGTATTTCCATCAGCGAGCTGCGCAGCAAATGCAGAAAATTCAAGCTGGAATTTGACCTGAAGCTGGTTATGATCGACTATCTTCAGCTGATGTCCGGTTCAGGTAAAAACGGTGACAACCGGCAGCAGGAAATTTCGGAGATCTCCCGGTCCCTGAAAGCGCTGGCTCGTGAAATCGACTGTCCGGTGATTGCGCTGTCTCAGCTGAGCCGTGCCTGTGAGACGAGAAACGACCACCGGCCCATGCTTTCTGACCTGCGTGAATCCGGCGCCATCGAACAGGATGCCGATGTGGTCATGTTTATTTACCGTGATGACTATTACAACAAGGATTCCGATGAGAAAAATGTATCGGAGATTATCATAGCCAAGCAGCGTAACGGCCCGACGGGCACTGTGAAGCTGGCCTGGTTACCGGAATATACAAAATTTGCCAATTTAGCAAAATAAATTTTAACAGAAGCCTCAGAGATCGGAAGAAGAGCCGCTCATTTGTGTTATACTCAGAAAGAAGCTTGCAGAAGTCCGCCATGAACCTGTGGGATGTGGCCGGACAGTGACTTCGAAAGGGGACAGCGATGAGTGAATATCATTATCAGATTTCTGAGGCTTCCCGTCTTCTGGCGGTAGAAGCCCATGTACTTCGTTACTGGGAAGAAGAACTCGGTATGATCATTCCAAGAAATGAAATGGGACACCGCTACTATACAGAAGAACATCTCAGGATTTTCAGCCAGATCAAGGATATGAAAGAGCGAGGCTATCAGCTCCGGGCGATCCGCGCCATTCTTTCGGGAGAGGAACCGCCTGAGACGCCGATTACGGAAATACCGCTGAGAAAAGAACATAAAGAACAGAACGGTCAGCAGAATCCCGGGCCTGATGAAATACCGGCAATCGGGCCTGCCATAGTGCCGGGAGCTGATCCTGCCAGAGTTCCGTCAACAGATCCTTCCGAAGCTCCGGCAACCGGTCCTGCCGAACTGCCGGAGCCGGAACCGGGGCAGCAGGTTCCCGGTGCACAGCCTGAAATTCAGATGTGGAATCCGGCTGATGCGGTTGATGCAGAAGAGAGGGAAAAGCGTATGAATCAGTTTCAGGAGGTTATGACCCGCATCGTGGCGCAGGCCATGCTCTGCAATAATCCGGGTCTGGCAAGGGACATCAGCAGCAGGGTGGAAAGGGATCTGGTTGAGGAGATCAGAGGAATGCTGAATTCATCGGAAAGCAGACAGGAAGAACGGTTCCGCAAACTGGATGAATCGATGCGTGCGATCCAGCAGGGAAACAGGGCACGTTACGAAGCCGCCGTGGCCAGAAGCCCGGGGCTGTTCGGGCGCAGAAAGCGGAGAAAAAAATACAGAAGAATCTGAGGCCGGTCTGCGGACATGTCCGGGCAGAAGATACGCCGTATTTTTTCAGAGGAATCAGAACAGAAACAGGAAATAAAAACGGGACCGGTGGATGAAACATCCGCCGGTCCCGCTCTGATTGTCATCAGCAGACCGCAATCAAATCATATGGAAAACTATGTATCCAGTGATCAGAATTACTCTTCTTTGATTGCTTCGTTAGGACATTCGTCAACACAGCTGCCGCATTCCAGGCAGTCATCAGCGTTGATTACATATTTGCCATCACCTTCAGAGATAGCGTCGTTAGGACATGCATCTGCACAAGTACCGCAGCTTACACATTCGTCAGTAATTACATATGCCATAATGAAAGACCTCCTTTGAAAATTCATGCAGCGGGCAGACATCCCGCGTCATCTGAGTTCATTGTAATACATCATCTGAGATATTGCAAGTGGAAATCTTTTCTGTTGCATAAAATTACCGATTGTAATATAATTAGCTGAGTATAACGAATTTATTCGAGGAGGAATATATTATGGCTAAGCAGATAGACAAAAGTATTCTGATTGGTGATCTGGTTCAGATCGATCCCGGCATCATTGCAATTCTCATGAGTGCAGGCATGCACTGTGTAGGATGCCCTTCATCTGCAATGGAATCACTGGAGGAAGCTGCCATGGTTCACGGTATGGACGTAGATCCCCTTGTGAACATGATCAACAAATATCTTGCAACAAAAGGCTGATCCGTATAAAGCATGCGGTCCTTTGGGGAATCGTTACGGTTCGCGCACTTGCTGCAGGATACAGAAAAAACCGGAGTTTCTGGATTACAGAACCCCGGCTTTTTTTGTGCCTGTTCAGAGGTTAAAACAGATACAGACGCTGCAGCGCAGTCTGTGAAACAATGCAGTCGTAATGTTCTGCATAATATGCTTCTCTGGCGCAGGTTCCGCTGACGCGCTGTCCGTACTCGGACAGAAGGTTGCAGACCTTGTTGAAGTCAGCAGGGGAATGATGGGACTGATATACTGCCAGATAATAAATGGAAGAAGCAGGATCCTTATACAGGGAATTGATACCGTTGTAAATCGGATGAAGAATTCCGGAGACAGCCAGAAGATCATCCAGCTTGTTAAAGGAATAGATCCGTATCAGGTTGACAGGTTTATCCTCTCCGGAAGAAACTGCATCTGCAGTCTGCTTATCGGAACCATGATGATCTGTCCCCGTATTACTGCTGATCCCGTCCGGGCAGATACCTGCCATGTCACTGAGCTGTGCAGAAAGGCTGCTGAAATCATCGGCATCATCACTTTTGAAAAACAGATCGTCACTGTCCCCGACAGTGCTGCTGTCAGAAACTTTTTCACTGAGTGAACGGAAAAGATCAAGGATTTCATCTGCTCCGCTGGAAAAGTCATTGTCTTCTTCAATTGCTATATCGTCGCCTGCCATGGAACTGAATCGGGAAAATCTGGTATCCAGCTCGTCCGGGTTATCCATGCGTGTAATAATCAGTATGATGCTGTCCCTGGAAACGGGGATAGCTTCTACCATGAGAGGGGTGTTCTCTGCTTCAAAACCAAAATCATTATGAGCCTGTTCGATCATCTCACGGAAAAGGGAACGGGCTTTTTCCGTGCCGTATGCCAGTTCGCTCAGATCCAGTTCTCTGGAAAGCAGATCGCGCTGGGACAGAATGCACTTAATCTGGTTGTCATTGATTTTTTCAATATGCATACTGTGTCTCCTTTCAATGAAAATCGAATAATCTATCCGAAAACTTATGTATACGGAACCTGCCGGGGTTCCCGAAGCGGTATACGGGAATACATGGCAGTGTATATAAGTTATATCGTTCTCATTATAACGTATCTTTCACGGGAATGCAAAGGAAATGGAAGAAAAGATGAGGAGATTTGAAAGATTGATATGTTGTCGTTTTTTTTGACTATAAAAATAATTTGACAAACATTAGGATTTATGGTATAGTCGGACTATGGAAGCTGAATATAAAAGAAAGGAGTTCAGGCAGAATTGTATTGCAGGGACAGCTTCCTGCGGCAGAATGCATGCATAATAAAACTGCCCGTTTTATCCGCTTCTGCAGACAGTCTGTCCTGCGGCCGGTGCAATCCAGCATGCAGCAAGTCAGGCCATGGCGAAGAAAAGGCAGGCATCGTTCTTGTGGCAGCCTGCCGGAGGATTAAAGTTTATCACATAGTTTTGTTTGGAGGAGATTGGATGAAAAGGAGCAGGTATTCTTCCTGCAGTTCTGTCCATGACAGAAACTGTGAGGAAAAGGATATGGACACGTATGAAAGGATGAAAGGGGATCTGGAGGCTTACAACGAGCAGGGGATTACGCTCAGACTTTCAGGTAAAAGAGCATCTTCGGAACGCATTGCCAGTGTCTGCTGTATCCGCGAATGCGGATCCTATATGGGGGATTATATTCTGGATGAAAGCGGCAGACTGGTGGAGATCCGTTTTGACAAAATCAGAAAGGGCTGATGCTGTATTTTATGGAATAGCGTAATTCTATAAGATACTGATGGTACACTGCATTTTACGAAACACCGTGATTCTATGAGATGATGCGACTGCAGAAGATACATGGATCAGGATATGTGCCTGCAGAAAGCGGGTTTTGAATCTGCGTGAATATCTGTCCCGGTGTTAATCAATATTTACCTGGTTGAATATCTTTGATCTGTGTGCAGTGGTCGGGAGAGTATTACGGATGTATGCCGGTACGATTCAGAACTGTTTGGTTTCTGCAGAGCTGTTGTATTTGTATAAAAGAAAGTAATATGTTATACTGAATTCTATAGTACAATGTCTGCCTGCCGGAGGTGAGGATCCGTCCGCTTCCGCAGCAGAAATTATTTTATGGGGTACAGTATGAGAAAAAGATTAAAAACAATAATACTTTTGCTGATGAGCGTGTTTCTCATATCAGGATGCAGTGTATATGAATCTGTGATTGCAACGGATGAAAAAGCTGATCTGAATGACTTTTTCGGTGTATCAGAGGGAGAAGCAGCTGTATTTGTGGATGATGAAGCATGTGAGGAAAATGCTGTCATACAGGGGGAGACATATTATCTTTCTCTGAATCTGGTCAGATCGGAGCTGGACAAGCGGTTTTACTGGGATGGGCTTGATGACAGGCTTCTGTTTACAGATGCTCAGAAGATCCATGAAGAGTCCGTTTCAGACAGCAGCATGGTGATATTGGTGGATGAGCAGCTTTATTTATCACTGGCGTGCCTTGAGAAGTATCTGGATATACAGATTACGGCGTATCAGAACCCGGATCGGATCTATATCGACAAAGCGGGCCGGGAGATCTGTCAGGGCGCTGTCAGCGGGAATACGCAGGTTCGTGTTCTGGGAGGTTTTAAGAGCGCTGTTCTGACAGAGGTTCAGTCGGGCAGTCAGGTTCAGGTGATCAAAGAGCACAGCAAATGGGCACAGGTCCGTACAGAAGACGGGTTTATCGGATATATGCTCATAAAGTATCTGAACCAGGATGAGAAAAAGACAGTAAAGGTTGAATCCGTAAAGGAAGAACCGGAGTACACCAGTATCAGGCGTGATGAGCCGATTTGTCTGGCCTGGCATGATATGGAGAATGTATCAGGCAATAAACAGTTTGATGCTCTGACAGACGGTACAAAAGGGATCAATGTCATTTCTCCGACCTGGTTTGCCCTGACGGACAATGATGGATCCTATAAGAATCTTTCCAGTGCGGATTACGTAAGGAAAGCTCATGAAAAAGGCATGGAAGTCTGGATTCTGATCGACGATTTCAACGATAACATGAGCATCGGACAGGTGCTGGGCAAAAATTCTGTCCGTCAGAAGCTTGTTGAGAATCTGATTTCAGATGTTCAGGCAGTCAATGCGGACGGCATCAATGTGGATTTCGAATATATCACAGACTCCTGTGGTGCGGATTTTATTCAGTTTCTGAGGGAACTGTCTATCCGATGCCGGGAAGAAGGACTGGTACTTTCTGTGGACAATGCCAATCCTACGTTCGTCAAGTACTGTTACGATATGAAAGAGCAGGGACGCCTGGTGGATTACGTGGTTCTGATGGGATATGATGAACACTGGCAGGGTTCAGAGGCCGGTTCGGTCGCTTCCCTTCCTTATGTGGAGGAAGGTATCAGGACAGCTCTGGAGATGGTTCCTGAAGAAAAGATTATCAGCGGCCTTCCGTTTTATTCACGTGTCTGGACCGAAGTGCCGGAGGAGTATGCCGCTTCGGACGCACAGATCAGGCAGGACGGCAATTCCGAGTACGAAAGATATTCTCTGGATTCGGTTGCGGTTTCCATGGATAAGGTGGCCCGGCTGGTGAAAAAAGCCGGTGTCACACCGGAGTGGGATGAAGATATCGGGCAATATTATGTTGAAATCCCGCTGGAGCAGGGGAAGCAGCGCATCTGGATTGAGGATGTCAGGTCTCTGGAGACCAAACTGGATACGGTTTCAAAGTATTCGGTGGCGGGAGTTGCGTTCTGGAGGATCGGCATGGACAATGATGAGGTCTGGGACAGTATTTCGGCATATCTGAAAAAGCAGTAGGACATCTGGCGGCGTATATTGCATGCGGCGTTCTGCAGCTGCATATGCATATGTTATGTGAATTTACAGGTAGACGGAAGCAGTTTCGCAGGGGATGCGGAACTGCTTCTTAGGGTGGTGTGCCCGGCGGGCGCACGTTTTCAGAAGGATAAAACAGGCAGCTGTTTACAGCCGGATCAACCGGTACAGCTGCAGAGACAGATAGGATGGGATTGTAGAAGTGGGACAGGCAGATCATGTGGTTCTTGGTATTATGGCACATGCAGATGCAGGAAAGACAACACTGACGGAGGCGATTCTGTATGAAACAGGCGCCATCCGCAGTTTCGGGCGCGTGGATCATAAAAACTGTTTTCTGGACGATGATGAGATGGAGCGCAGCAGGGGGATTACGATTTTCTCCAAGCAGGCGCAGTTTGAACTGGAGGCTCCCGACTCGGGAGGTCAGGAGCGGAGAAAGTACTGCTGTACGCTGGTGGATACGCCCGGTCATGTGGATTTCACGCCGGAGATGGAGCGTGCCATGAGTGTTATGGATGTGGCGGTTCTGGTGGTGAGCGGAACAGACGGGGTTCAGGGACATACGGAGACCATCTGGAGGCTGCTGGAACGCTATCGGATTCCTGTTGTTCTGTTTTTGAACAAGATGGACCGGGATACCATAGGGCGTCATGAACTTCTAAAGCAGATGCGGGGAAGACTTTCAGAGCAGATTGTCGATTTTTCCGCAGCAGGAGCGTATGGAGAATACGAAGAAAATAATGAGATTCTGGAGGAAATTGCTCTGTGTGATGAAGAACTGATGGAGCATTTTCTGGAAGAGGATTACAGCCGGGATGACTGGATTTCGGCTGCGAGGAAGCTGTTTGGAGAGAGGAAGATTTTCCCCTGTTTTATGGGCTCTGCGCTGCAGAGACAGGGAGTCGGCACGCTTCTTGCGGGACTTTCCTGTCTGATGCCCGATTGCCGGTATCCGGAGAATGGAGCGTTTTCGGGGCGTGTATATAAGATTCTGCACGATGCCCAGGGAGAACGTCTGACCTTTTTCAAAGTGACCGGCGGTTCGCTGAAAGTGAAGGATGTGGTTTCCTGCGGGGAGCCTTTAAAGGAGGAGAAGATCAATCAGCTCAGATTGTATCACGGAGGCAGATTTCAGACCGTATCGCAGGTTGTACCGGGGATGATCTGTGCGGCCACAGGACTGTCACAGACGCATCCGGGGGACGGGCTCGGCGCTGACCGGACGGCATGTGTGTATGATACGGAGCCGGTGCTGACGGCGGCAGCCATGATGCCGGAGGGCTGTGATGAGAAAAAGCTGCTGGGGCTTTTCCGGCTTCTGGAGGAAGAGGAGCCGGCGCTGAAGGTTTACCGGGATGATCAGCTGAAGGAGATCCAGGTACATATCATGGGACCGATCCAGCTGGAGATTCTGAAATATCAGTTTGAGACAAGATTCGGCCTGAAACAGGAGTTTGGGCCCTGCCGGATCCTGTATAAAGAGACAATCAGCGGAAAGGTTGTGGGCAGCGGACACTATGAACCTCTGCGCCACTACGCGGAGGCGCATCTTCTTATGGAGCCTCTGCCTGCAGGAAGCGGAATCAGGACAGACAACGTCTGCAGCACCGATGTACTGGATCTGAATTTCCAGCGTCTGATACTGACTCATGTAACGGAGCGGGAACACAGAGGCGTACTCACCGGTGCACCCGTAACGGATGTGAAGTTTACGCTTCTGACCGGACGTTCTCATCTGAAACATACGGAGGGCGGTGATTTCCGGGAAGCTGTTTACCGGGCAATCCGCCACGGTCTGATGCAGGCCAGGGAGAAGGGGGAGGCTGTTCTGCTGGAGCCGTGGTATGAGTTTACCATGATTGTACCTTCGGGAGATGTGGGAAGAGCCATGTCGGATATTCAGAAAAGGAACGGGCATTTTGAACCGTTTGAGCTGGATGGGGAGATGGCGGTATTAAAAGGAGACGGGCCGGCAGCGTGCTTTATGGATTATCCCATGGAGATTGCAGCATACACCAGAGGACGCGGAAACATCCAGTTTGTCATGTCAGGCTACCGTCCGTGCCACAACGCGGAGGAAGTGATAGAAGCCTCCGGTTACCGGCCGGAGCAGGATCTGGCCAATCCCGCCGGCTCTGTATTCTGTTCTCATGGAGCCGGCTATGTGGTTCCATGGCAGGAAGCAGCCGCAAAGATGCACTGTGACCCACTGGATTGAAATTTTCCTCTGTTTCTGGTATGATTCAGGTGATTCGATTACAGGGAGGCAGATAGTATGAACGAAAGAAGAATCAATTCAGTAATGGAAGCAATGAAAGCGCAGAACCTGACCCAGATGCTGGTTACAGATTCCTATGCGATTGATTATCTCACCGGCGAGATGATTCAGCCGGGAGAGCGTTTTACGGCATTGCTGCTGAAGACGGATGGTACCGTCCGCCTGTTTTTAAACCGGCTTTTTGCAGCTGAGAAGATTCCGCAGGAGCAGATTATTTTTTATACGGATGAAGTACGCGGAGCGGTTCTGGCTGCGGAGTATACCGATTCCCATAAGACGCTTGGTGTTGATAAAAAGATGGCTGCTGAGTTTTTGCTGGAGCTGCAGGAGCATCATGCGGGAAGCTCTTATGTGAATGCGTCGATCCTGGTGGATTCTGTTCGTGCGAAAAAGGATGAGGAAGAACAGAAACTGATGGAAATCGCTTCACAGATCAATGACCGCAGTATGCTGCAGATCAAACAGCTGGTAAAAGAGGGTGTTACAGAGAAGGAACTGTCAGATGAACTGCTGAAGATTTACCTGAAAGAAGGAGCAGAAGGCTTTTCTTTTGATGCCATTGTCAGCTTCGGTGAACATGCGGCAGATCCGCACCATGAGCCGGATGACACCGTTGTAAAAGAGGGCGATTGTGTCCTGTTCGACATCGGATGCAGGAAAGACGGATACTGTTCCGATATGACCAGAACATTTTTCTTTAAGAGCGTCGGGGAAAAACAGCGTGAGATCTATGAAATCGTCCGCAGAGCCAATGCGGCCGGTGAAGCAGTAATCCGCCCCGGTGTGCGTTTCTGCGACATTGATGCCGCAGCCAGAAAGGTGATTGAAGATGCAGGGTATGGTCCGTATTTTACACACCGTCTTGGTCATTCCATCGGAAAGGAAGTCCATGAATACGGTGATGTGGGTATGGTGAATACGAACACGGTGGAAGAGGGGATGATTTTCTCCTGCGAGCCCGGTATTTATCTGCCCGGCGAATTCGGCGTGCGTATCGAAGATCTGTGCATGGTGACAAAGGACGGAGTCAAAGTGCTGAACTCCGTATCGAAGGAACTGGAGATTCTGTAGATGCCGCAGATTCTGTTCGGAAAACGAACTGGATAATAAAAGAAGATGTAACGGAACAGTTACAGGAAAAGCCTGAGGATATTGCGGTGGGATTCCTCAGGCTTTTTGTATGGCAGGAAATTGTATTTCCTGTTGTGTATGGGAGACTTTGAGCGGTAAGCCTCCCATGACATATGGAAAATTATCAGATCATCTGCGGAGCAGGTGATTGGCATATTGTCAGATGTGGATTATTCTTCCACAGGTTTCTTTAATACTCCCAGAAGGAGTGCACCCACGATGGTGCCGGCTACCAGGGCAATGACGTACATGAGAGCATTGCCTACTACGGGGAATACGAAGATGCCGCCGTGAGGAGCCATCAGTGTACATCCGAATGCCATGGATAAGCCGCCTGCCAGTGCTGAACCGATAATGCAGGAAGGCAGTACATGCAGAGGGTCGGATGCGGCAAAAGGAATGGCACCTTCTGTGATAAAGGACAGGCCCATAACGAAGTTGGTAGGTCCTGATTTACGTTCCTGTTCAGTGAATTTGTTCTTAAACAGGAGAGTAGCCAGTGCAATTGCGCAGGGAGGAACCATACCGCCGATCATAACGGCTGCCATGATATTGTAGTTGCCTGCAGCGATGGAAGCAGTGCCGAATACGTAAGCTGCCTTATTGAAGGGGCCGCCCATATCGATGGACATCATGCCGCCGAGAATCATGCCCAGCAGGATTGCATTGGCGCCTGTCAGGCCGCCCAGACCGTTATTGAGAGCAGTATTGAGGATACCGACAACAGGTTCGATGATAAAATTCATGCACAGACCCATCAGCAGTACACCGAATACGGGATAGAGCAATACAGGTTTGATACCATCCAGAGAAGCAGGAAGCTTGTCGAATACTTTCTTTAACAGATTGACCAGATATCCTGCGATGAAACCTGCTGCCAGAGCACCGAGAAAACCGGAAGTACCGCCTGCAGCGATGGAACCACCTACGAAACCAACAGCCAGACCGGGACGGTCAGCGATACTCATGGCGATAAATCCTGCAAGAATCGGGAGCATAAAGCTGAATGCCGTACCGCCTATGCCCTTAAACATGGCAGCAACCGGATTGATGGTACCGAAGTCCGCTTTGGAGAATTCCGCACCGATCTTTGCAGCTTCATCCGCATTGGCGGGAAGGCTTGCCAGGTCAACGCAGAAACCGTCGATCAGGAAGGCAATGGCGATCAGGATACCGCCGCCTACAACAAAAGGAAGCATGTGGGAAACACCGTTCATCAGATGTTTGTAAATCATATGTCCGGCACCGCCTTTGGAAGGTGTGGAAGAATTCTTTTTCGCACCTGCAGCCGCTTTATAAACAGGAGCATCGCCGTTCATGATGCTTCCGATCAGCTGTTCTGCTTTATTGATACCGTCAGAAACCTGACATTCAATCAGTTTCTTGCCGTCAAAACGATCCATGGGAACATTGGTATCGGCAGCAACGATGATACCGTCAGCAGCTTCGATTTCCTCATCGGTCAGCACATTTTTTGCGCCTCCTGAACCTCTTGTTTCCACTTTTACAAGGCAGCCCATCTTCTTTGCTGCTTTTTCAAGGCTTTCTGCAGCCATATAGGTGTGTGCGATACCGGTAGGGCATGCGGTAACAGCCAGAACGAGAACCTGTTTGGCACTGGCCTTATCGGCAGCGAGGTTGGTTGTTTTGGCAGCTTCTTCTTTGGCAGCGTTGGCAGCATCTTTTTCTGTCTCTGCGTCATCGATGATCTTCAGGAATTCATCAACAGTTTTTGCCTTTCTTAAAGAAGCAGTAAAATCGTCATCCATCAGCATGGTGGACAGTTTGCTCAGAATGTCAATATGCACGCTGCCGGCGCCTTCCGGTGCGGCAATCAGGAAGATCAGGTTGACGGGTTCATCATCCAGCGCTTCGTATTCAACGCCTGCGGGCAGTACCATGGCAGCCAGGCCGGGTTTGCTGACGCCGCTGCAGCGGCCGTGGGGGATGGCAATGCCGTCGCCCACACCGGTAGTTCCTTCTTCTTCTCTTGCAAATACAGCCTTCAGATAGATGTCTCTGTCAGAAACCTTACCGCTGGCAGCCATCAGATCGACCATCTGGTTCAGAACGTCAGCTTTATTTTTGGCAGAACCATTGAGACATACGCTTTCCGCAGCCAGTAAATCAGTAATTCTCATAGTTGTATTCTCCTTTTTGATAGTAATTGTTCAGAGTCAGTGAACTGTTACATCTGAAATATTAATAATGCTAAAAGGTTAATGTGTTCAGAATTGCTTCCACTTCCGGCCTTGTAGCCAGATTATCGGAAAATGCGCTGGCGCTTCCGCAGGAGATACCTGTCTTAAAGGCGGTCTTGTAATCTCCTGACGTCAGATATCCGTACAGGAAACCGGCCACCATGGAATCCCCGGCGCCGACCGAATTGACAACCTTTCCTTTGGGTGCTTCGCTTTGGTACACGGAACCGTCTTCCGCAACCAGAACAGCGCCGTCTCCCGCCATGGAAACGAGAACATTGCGCGCACCTTTTTCCTGCAGTTTTTTCGCATAGGTGATCACGTCGTCTTTTTCTTTCAGAGTGACCTGGAAAATCTCACCCAGCTCGTGATTGTTGGGTTTGATCAGGAAAGGTTGATAAGGCAGCACATTGACCAGCAGGTCCTTTGTGGCATCGACAGCGACCATGATACCCCTGTTTTCCAGATATTTCATGATATCCATGTACATGGTTTCGGGCATGGAGGAGGGGATGCTTCCGGCAAGAACGAGAACGTCGCCTTCTTTCAGCATATCAAGTTTCCCGTACAGAGCGCGGATTGCTTCATCATCAATCACCGGCCCCATACCGTTGATCTCGCTTTCCTCGTTGGAACGAAGCTTGACATTGATACGGGAGAGTCCGTTGGAAATGGGAATCAGATCTTCTTTACAGCCCATTTCGGTAACGCGGCGCTGAATCTCTTTTCCGGTGAATCCGGCAGTAAAACCGAGAATCGTACTGTCCATGCCCAGATTTTTCAGGACGATGGAAACGTTGATTCCCTTGCCGCCGGGAAACATGATCTCTTCGCAGGTACGATTCACCATGCCCGGTTTGAAATCCCGGACTGTCACGATGTAATCCAGGGAGGGATTGAATGTTACAGTGTAAATCATCAGAATGACTCCTTTCTGCATCTCCATCGGCAGTTCAGGCTGCATGATGGAAAATGACTGTTTATGACTGAATATGAATTAATAATACCATTATAAACGGTCAATGTCAATCAAAAACCGTCATTAATAATTCACAGAATTGCTCTTGGAAAATTGAAAAAAATCTGGTTAATCTGCTGACGGACATGAGCCGGTGTGCAGATATGATTTACAGAGCCTGTTTTAAAGCGTGAATATTATAGGATTTATCCCAAAATGCTCAGATGTGAAGAAATACGTTTTGACAAAAATGCGGAGGTCTTTTATAATAAAATAATTGCAAACAGTCAACAAAGGGTATCAAAATGTGAGTAAGGGAAACAGTTCAGGGATGGCCTCTGAGCGGTTGAGAATGAATATGCAAACATCGGATTCTGGAGGATAAGGAATAGGAATGTTAACAGAGGAACGGAAAAGTCAGATATTGAAACTGGTGGAACAGAATGGCGGCGTGTCGGTTCAGGAGTTGATGACGCTTCTGAATGCTTCCGAGTCAACGATTCGGAGGGATCTGAATGATCTGGATAAAAAGCAACTGCTGGTCAAAGTGCATGGAGGTGCTGTTTCGGTTTCGACAAGTATCACGGCAGATGTTTCTGTATCAGCAAGAGAGGATCTGAACCGGGAAAAAAAGAAGAAGCTTGCGCAGTATGCTGCTTCTCTGATTGAGGACGATGATCTGATCTATCTGGATGCGGGGACGACCACCGGTTTTATTGTCGATTATCTTTCCTGTAAAAATACGGTATTTGTCACCAATGCCATTATGCATGCCAGAAAACTATGCAGCCTGGGATATCAGGTTTATATGCCCGGCGGTATGCTGAAAGCACGGACGGAAGCACTTACAGGAACCCAGGCCTGTGAATATCTGGCAAGATTTCATTTTACAAAAGGATTTTTCGGAACAAACGGAGTAACGGTGAAAGAAGGTTTTACAACACCCGATATACAGGAAGGAACAGTGAAAGAAACTGCCATGAAACATACAGGAAAATGTTTCGTGATCTGCGACAGCTCGAAATTTGACAGGATTTCATCGGTAACCTTTGCCGATTTTTCGCAGGCATCCATTATCACGGACGAAACAGTACCTGCAGTATATCGAAAATATGACAACCTGATTATTGTATGAAAATTTTTCCTCCTGCATATGATTAAAAAGCAAATCCGTGCAGGGGGATTATTTTGTCTGAGTGGAAAGAATCTGATAAAAGAAAAGAAAATGTGATCAGGCGCAGTTTCTGTGAACTGGTGCTGGGAGCTCTTATGCTGATTCTGGTAGCGATAATCAATCTGCGGACTGATGAACGCCCGCTGCTGCTTCAATCTGTCTGGTCGGCAGCAGATGAAGAGCAGGGCGGGGAGAGCAGTCTGTCAGCAGCGGATACAGAAAAGGAGAAAAGGAGCTGTGTGGTTCTCGATGCCGGTCACGGGGCAGCGGATCCCGGGAAAATCGGCTGCAACGATGCCAGAGAAAAGGACATTAATCTTGCAATCGTGCTGAAACTGAAACAATATCTGGAAGCGGAAAAAGTAAAGGTTGTGCTTACGCGGGAATCTGATGAGCCTCTGTATGAGGATTCGGCAGTGAATAAAAAGATGTCGGACATGAATGCCCGTGTTTCCATGATAGAAAGCACGAAGCCGGATCTGGTGGTCAGCATTCACCAGAACAGTTACCATGAAAGCTCTGTGTGCGGGCCGCAGGTATTTTACTATAAAGCCTCCGAAAAAGGAAAAATGGCTGCAGAATGTCTGCAGGCTTCCTTTGACGGACTGGAGGAAATTGACAATCGCAGGCAGGCTAAGGCAAATGACAATTACTATTTGCTGCTGCATACGTCTGCGCCCATGGTGATTGCGGAATGCGGTTTCCTGAGCAATCCAGGGGAAGCCGAACTGCTGATTCAGGATTCCTATCAGGATAAGCTGGCGCAGGTGCTGTGCCGGGGGATCATGGAGTACCTCAGGCAGTCCGGGGCGGGGCAGAGTCAGGAGACGCAGCCGCAGGCTTTGAATCGGAATCGTGAAAGCAGCCCGATTGTCTGCACGAACTGCAGAAACAGCCGAATCGCTTCTTGTAAAAAGGAGCAGGAAACGGTATAATGATTCAGATGTTCTGAACAGTCATTTTGATTTTACAAAAGAGAGGATTGGACTTATGAGAAAGACACAGATACGTAACTCACTTTTGCTGCTGCTGACGGCCATCATCTGGGGTGTTGCTTTTGTTGCCCAGAGTGTGGGAATGGACTATGTGGGGGCATTTACATTTAACTGCGTCCGCAGTATTATCGGCGGTCTGGTGCTGATTCCCTGCATTATTTTCCTGAAAAACCTGAAATCGAAGGAAAACGGGGAGAAGATTCCGCTGAAGGAATCGCTGCATGTGACGCGGGTGGAAGTGATCGGAGGCATCTGCTGCGGAACCGCCCTGTTTGCAGCGAGTAATTTCCAGCAGTTCGGTATCTCCTATACTACAGTGGGCAAAGCCGGTTTTATCACGGCATTGTATGTGGTAATCGTTCCCATTCTGGGACTTTTTTTCAGGAAAAAGGTATCATTTGTGGTATGGATCAGCGTGGCGCTGTCCGTGATCGGTTTGTATCTGCTCTGCATGACGGAGAATTCATTTGCTCTGTCATTCGGCGATCTGCTGGTACTGATCTGTGCAGTACTGTTTTCTATTCACATACTGGTCATTGACTATTTTTCACCGAAAGGGGACGGGGTGGTCATGTCCTGCATACAGTTTCTGGTCTGCGGTCTGCTTTCCGGTGTTATGATGCTTCTGTTTGAGACACCTGACCTGGGCAGTATTCTGGCGGCAAAGGTACCGATTCTGTATGCCGGTGTTATGTCCTGCGGCGTTGCATATACGCTTCAGATCGTTGGACAGAAGGATATGAATCCCACCGTTGCATCGCTGATTCTGTGTCTGGAATCAGTCGTATCGGCGCTGGCGGGCTGGCTGATTCTGCATGAGGCGCTGAGTGCCAGAGAACTGAGCGGATGTTTCCTGATGTTTTTTGCCATCGTGCTGGCCCAGCTGCCAATTGCCCAGAAGGAGTAGCGGGCAGCAATGCGGCTTACAGGCTTAACTTATAGGTTTATGTAAAAGAATTGGAGGATGATTTTTATGGAATTACTTGAGATGATGCTGAATCGCAGGAGTGTGAGGGAATATACGGGGGATCATATTCCCGGGGATAAGCTGGAGATGATTCTGCAGGCGGGGCTTGCGGCTCCTTCGGGGCGCGGCAGACAGCCCTGGGAGTTTATTGTGGTTCAGACAAAGGATGCGCTGAAGAAGCTGTCAGAGTGCCGGGATGGTTCTGCGAAGATGCTGGAACATGCGGACTGTGCCATTGTGGTGATTGCTGATGAACTGGAGCAGGACGTGTGGACGGAGGATTGCTCCATTGCCATGGCTTACATGCATCTGATGGCAGACAGTCTGGGAATCGGAAGCTGCTGGATTCAGGGGCGCCTGCGTCAGGCACCTGACGGCAGAAGCACGGAAGAGTACGTAAGAGAATGTCTGGGCTTCCCCAAAACTTACCGTCTGGAAGCGATTCTGTCGCTGGGAATTCCGAAAAAGCATCCCGTGAAACATCATACAGACCAGCTGCCCATGGAGAAGGTGCATCTGGAGAGATTCTGATTACAGTGAATAATAAAAATATCGCAGCTGTTCAGAGACGGACAGAGCTGAACAGCTGTAAAAAATCTCTGTCAGGAGGAGGAAAAATCCTTTCCTGAACAGAGATTTTTTTGTTAAAAACAGCCTTTACAGATACATTACCGATGCATTTCAGTGTTTTCTCGTTGCGGTGTCCTGAAAACAGAAATAATCAGGCCGATGTCTTGACTGCGTGTATTCAAACATGACGCCGTCTGCATTGTAGGTCTGACTGGTGATTACGGCGAGGCAGTTGTAATCGTTCAGGTTCAGATATTTTTCATCAATCTCAGTCATACGTTCGACAGTCATACGGCGTTTGCTGGTTACGATTGACATGTGCAGCTCATTTTCAATATATTCATAAATGGAAGATTCCGCGATTTCCGGTGTAAGGCCGGGTATACAGTCTTTCAGGAACATGTTGACATCAAGAATCAGCGCTTTATCGTCCAGATAGCGGACCCGCTGAATATAATACAGCTCACTTCCCACGGCAAATCCCGTTTTTTCCGAGACTTTTTCATCGGCAGTAAGTGAGGTAAACTGAATCACCTGTGTACGGTAACCTCGATGGTTGCGGATGGCGGATTCTTTGAAGGATTCAATGCCCCCGATGGTAAATGAAGTCTGATCCACAGGCTGGTAGATGACTCGCACTCCTTTTCCATGCAGCGCCTGAACATAGCCCTGCTCGATTAACCGGCTGATTGCCCGGCGGATTGTGTTGCGGGAGCAGTCATAAATTGTCACCATGGTATTTTCAGATGGAAGCAGCGACTGATAGGGGTACTGCTGTTCTTCGATTTTTCGTTTCAGATCCTGATAAATCAATTCAAACTTTGTTTTCGGCACGATAGTAATTTCCTTTATTCAGCAATTATAAAAATCCGGTCTGATACTGCAGCAGCGAAAAAGCAGATATCAAATAAAATATGTGCTTCTGTGTCCGGCAGGATTTCAGGTGGTACTGCTGTAATTATATAGTGTTTCCGTAGGAAATGCAAGTGAAAAGAAGAAGCATGTTTAAACAAGTTTCAAAAAAGTACTTGACTTGTTTAAACAAGTATGATATAACGTAATCACAAACTTGTTTAAACAAGATAACAAAGCAACCCAGTCAAAAGAGTAATAAAAAGTTATGAAATCAATGGAGGAAAGAAAATGGGTAAGTATCGGGATGATGCAGAACAGCTTCTCCGCCTGGTCGGAGGAAGGGAGAATATCGCAGCGGTTTCACACTGTATGACGCGGATGCGTTTTGTGCTGAATGATCCGTCGAAGGCGGATGTGGAGGCCATCGAGGCGATGAAATCGGTTAAGGGAAGTTTTACGCAGGCAGGCCAGTTTCAGGTCATTATCGGCAATACGGTTGCTGATTTTTATAATGATTTTGTTGCAGTGGCGGGAATTGAAGGAGTTTCCAAGGATGCAGTGAAAGCGGCGGCAAAGCAGAATCAGACGGTGCTGCAGAGACTGCTGAGTGCTCTGGCGGAAATTTTTGCTCCCCTGATTCCGGCGATTATCACCGGAGGTCTGATTCTTGGCTTCAGAAACTGCATCGACAGCCTGTATCTGTTTGAAAACGGAACAAAAACATTATGTGATATCAGCCAGTTCTGGGCCGGTCTTGACAGCTTTCTGTGGCTGATCGGTGAGGCTGTTTTCCATATGCTTCCGGTAGGAATCTGCTGGTCTGTAACTAAGAAAATGGGAACCACGCAGATGCTTGGTATCGTACTTGGCCTGACTCTGGTATCCGGGCAGCTGCTGAACGCCTACGCTGTGGCCGGCGCTGAAGAAATACCGTTCTGGGATTTTGGATTCTTCAAGGTGAATATGATCGGATATCAGGCGCAGGTTCTGCCGGCCATTCTGGCAGCTTTCACACTGGTATATCTGGAAAGATTTTTCAGAAAAATCACTCCTCAGGTTGTTTCCATGATTGTGGTACCGTTCTGCAGCCTGCTTCTGTCTGTAATCGCAGCACATTTTGTCCTTGGCCCCATCGGCTGGAAGATCGGTTCAGCTATCTCCGCTGTTGTGTACGCAGGGATTACAGGACCTGTGAAGGTTCTCTTTGCCGCAGTATTCGGCTTTGTATATGCGCCGCTGGTTATTACAGGTCTGCACCATATGTCCAATGCCATCGATATGCAGCTGATTGCTGATTTTGGCGGAACCATGCTGTGGCCCATGATAGCACTATCCAATATTGCACAGGGCTCCGCGGTACTGGGTATGATCTTCCTTCAGAGAAAGGATGCGGACGCACAGGAAGTCAACATTCCCTCCTGCATATCCTGTTATCTGGGCGTTACGGAGCCGGCCATGTTCGGTGTCAACCTGAAACATGTATTTCCGTTTGTATGCGGTATGATCGGTTCTGCCTGTGCAGCAGTTGTTTCAGTGACAACCGGCTGTACAGCGAATGCAATCGGTGTGGGCGGTATCCCCGGCATTCTGTCCATGCAGCCTCAGTCCATGCTGAACTTTGCAATCTGTATGGTGATTGCCGTATCGGTTCCTTTTGTTCTGACCATTGCTGCAGGTAAAAGCAGACTGACAACATCCGCAGCAAAGTCCGGTGAGAAAAATGCAGCTGCAGCAAAAGAAAGTGCAGCAAAAGAAAGTGCAGCAAAGAGAACCGCAGCAAAAGGAAACACAGAAGAAGAAAGCACAGCGAATGAACTGAAGGCTTATCTTTCAGGAAAAGTAATCCCGTTAAAAGACGTCAATGATGGTGTATTTTCAGAAGGAATCATGGGAGAAGGGCTTGCGATTATTCCGGAAAACGATCTGCTGTGTGCACCTGCTGACGGTACGGTTTCCGTTCTGATGGAAGATTCGCGCCACGCCTGCGGTCTGGTGCTGGACTGCGGCATGGAGATTCTGCTCCATATCGGTATCGATACGGTAGATATGAAAGGCGATGGTTTTGAATATCTGGTAAAAGCAGGACAGAGGGTACATACGGGAGATGCATTGATCCGGTTTGACCGGGATAAAATCAGAAAAGCCGGCCATCCCGATGTGACGGTATGCATTATTACGGAACCGGCAGATGCGCGCAGCATTACATTCTTTACCGGCATGAATGCCTGCGAGAAGACAACAACCATTATTTCCTGTGAATAAATCTGAACAGTTACCTGAATTTTATGAATGAATCTGAAGGAGAAGAAAATGGCGGATTTTAAAAATAAAGTGGTTTATCAGATCTATCCGAAATCTTTTCGGGATTCCAATGGTGACGGCATCGGTGATATCCCCGGTATTATTGAGAAACTGGATTATCTGAATATGCTGGGGGTGGATTATCTCTGGATTACACCGTTTTTTCCCTCGCCTCAGCGTGACAATGGTTACGATGTGTCGGATTATACAGCAGTTGACCCGCGTTTCGGCACCATGGAAGATCTGGAGCGCCTGATTGGTGAGGCGGCAGACCGGCAGATCGGAATCATGCTGGATATGGTCTTTAATCACACTTCTACAGAGCACGAGTGGTTCCGGAAAGCGCTGGCGGGTGATGAAAAATATCAGAATTACTATATCTGGAGAGACGGAAGTCCCGATCAGCCGCCCACCAACTGGGAATCAAAATTCGGAGGATCGGCCTGGGAATATGTACCGTCCCTTGGTAAATGGTATCTGCATCTGTTTGATGTTACCCAGGCGGATCTGAACTGGGAGAATCCCGAGGTACGTGAGGAATTGAAGCATGTAATCTGTTTCTGGAAGCAGAAGGGGATACAGGGATTCCGTTTCGATGTGGTGAATCTGATTTCCAAACCGGAAATCTTTGAAGATGATCCGGAGGGAGACGGCAGATGTTTCTATACTGACGGCCATCATGTACACGAATTTCTGAAAGAACTGGTACATGATACGCAGATTGAAGACATGATAACAGTGGGAGAAATGTCTTCAACCACGATGGAAAACTGCATCCGGTACTCAAATCCTGATGAAAAAGAGCTGTCCATGTGCTTCAATTTTCATCACCTGAAAGTTGATTACAAGGATGGACAGAAATGGGAATTGATGGAGCCGGATAAAAAACAGCTGAAAAAACTGTTTCAGACCTGGCAGGAAGGAATGCAGCAGGAAAACGGATGGAATGCTGTTTTCTGGTGCAACCATGACCAGCCGCGCATTGTAACCCGTCTGGGCGATGAAAATCAGTACTGGAAAGAATCGGCCAAAATGCTCGCTGCATGCATTCATCTGATGCGGGGGACACCGTACATTTACCAGGGCGAAGAACTGGGGATGACCAATCCGCATTATACGACAATAGAAAAATATCGTGATGTGGAAAGTCTGAATTATTACAGAATTCTGCTCAGTCAGGGAAAAAGTGAAGCAGAAGCTCTGGAAATCCTTGCAGCCCGTTCCAGAGATAACGGAAGAACGCCCATGCAGTGGTCATCAGAGAAATATGCAGGCTTTTCCGAAACACAACCGTGGATCGATCTGTCGGATAACTGGCAGTCAATCAATGCGGAAACTGAACTGTCTGATGAAACATCAGTCCTGGCATTCTACCGGCAGCTGATTTCTTTAAGAAAATCCATGAAGATTATCGCGGAGGGAACGATTCGTTTCCTCACGGGGCATGAAGAAGAGGCAGAGAACATACTTGCCTACGAGAGAGTGCTGGGAAATGAGCATATGGCAGTTTTCTGCAATCTGTCCCCGGAAACGATACAGATTCATTCGGAAAGAAATCCGGAAACAGGTGATAAAAAAGAATGGAAACATTATCGGAAAATACTCGGCAATTACGATGAAACGGAATGGAAAAACGGAAAACCGTTAATGAAGCCCTATGAGGTGCTCGTGCTGTATTACTGTCCATTCTGAAATGGCAGGTACTGCGCCGGGGAAAACGAGAATGTCCGGTTCTTCCCTGTTCACAGATAAAGAATAAATCTCCGGATATTTTCTGTACTGATTGTATCACAGGTGAAGAAAAAAGAAAAGGTAACTGTTCAAAACACCAGCTGTACCAGCAGCATGTAGCAGATTGTTCCTCCTGCGATGGACAGCAGCATCTGGCGTTTCCACAGATGAAGGACAACGACGACTGCAATGGAAATCAGCTCCGGGAGCGCGTGGCTGCCTGTGAAAATGCTCACATTTTTCAGGCAGTAGATGATCAGCATGCCGAATACAGCTGCCGGCAGTACCCGGCCCAGATAACGGATGTACCGGGGGGTCGGCTTCCCGGCCGGGAAGATGAGAAACGGGAGAAAACGTGTCAGCATGGTGCCGAGAACGACCACCAGAATGGTGATGATCTGTTGTGTAAGCGTCATTGACATATGGAATCACCGCCTTTCTTTATTTCACTTTCCTTTATTTCATTTTTTCTTGTTTGACTCTTTCTTGTTTCACCGTCTTCCTTTGCCTCCAGCGGTTTTCTCAGAAGCGTTAAAATGCCGAGAATCGCGATCATGGAGGGGATGATAAAATTGTCTGCACCGAAAGCAATCAGGCACAGCAGGGACAGAGCAAGCCCCAGAACCGCACTGGTGTGGTCTGTGTCTTTCAGCCACTGTTCCAGAAATATGACAACGAACAGGGCGGTCATGGCAAAATCCAGTCCTTCCGTATTGAAATGAATCAGAGAACCAAAGATGCCTCCCAGAGTTGCCCCGAAAACCCAGTAAAAATGATCCAGCAAAGTAACAAAAAACATAAACCAGCCCCGGTCTACATCGGCCGGGATTTCGGCAGCGTAGTTGATGGAAAAGCTCTCATCACACATTCCGAAGATCAGGTAAAATTTCTTCCAGCCGGCTCCTCTATATTTATCCAGCATGGAAATACCGTAAAAAAGATGACGTGCGTTGATCATCAGCGTCATGGCAAAAGCCTGCAGCGGATTAAAAGCGCCCAGCAGCAGGTTGACTGTGATGAATTCCATGGAACCGGCAAAAATGGTCAGGCTCATAACCAGAGGATACCAGAAACTGAAACCGGATACATTCATATAAATCCCGTAAGTCAGCCCCAGAAACCAGAAACCGGCAAAAATGGGAATGGTATGAGGAAAAGCAGTCAGAAAAGCTTTTTTAACAGAACCCTGTGTTTTCATAAACAAAATCCTTTCATTTAATCGACACTGTTTTTGTAATCGATACTGTTTTTGAGTATATCACCAAAGCAAAGGAAGGAAAAGAAAAATAAAGAAATTTTCCAGTTTAATTTCGCCTTAATCTCCGCATGATAGGATAAGAACAACAACCAATGGAAGGGAGAGATTGTATGAAACGCAAAATGATATGTGTTATGAGTGTAATGATGATTGTTCTTCTGGCAGCAGGATGCGGAAAAAGCGATGGAACTTCAGGAGGTTCCCCTACCAGAACAGATGCGGTGGGAATGGAAACAACTGCGCCCGGAGCCGGAATGACGGAAAACGGGAATGCAGCTGGGATGACGGAATCAACAACGGGGACTGAAGCGGCAGCATCAAAGACAGCAACAGAGACTGGAAACAGCGTGACAGATGCCCGGATTTCGGAGAATGAGGCAAAGGAAATTGCCCTGAAAGATGCCGGTGTAAGTGAAAAAGACATTTCCGGTATACGGATCAAGCTGGAGAAGGATGACGGAATCTGGCAGTATGAGGTGGATTTCTATGCGGGCGACAAAGAGTATGATTATGATATAGACGCCGATATCGGAAAAATCCTCAGTAAAGATATGGAAATTGATAATGACTTCCGCAAAAGCGGAGCAGAGCAGTCAGCCGGGATTTCTCTGTCAGAAGAGGAGGCTGTAAAGCTGGTCCTGGAAAAGGTACCTCAGGCATCAAAAGACAACATCCGCATCCACCTGGATTACGAGGACGGAAAACCTGTTTATGAAGGTTCTATTGTATATAAAGGCGTAGAATATGATTTTGAAATAGATGCCGCCACCGGAACCATACTGGAATGGGAGCAGGAGCGGTAAGCGGAAGAACTGGAACCGGCAAAAAATGAGATGAAACGGGGCTGCAGCAAGCCCCGCTTTTTACGATGACCGGATTTCCATATACCCGCTTTATCACATAAAAATTAATAATTATGTGATATTTCTCACATAATTATTGATTTTTGTGTGATAGTACGTTGATTTTTATGATACATATGGATATAATTAAATTGTTCAGAGCCGGGGAAATCTGTACTGCAGCGAGGCGGAAAAGAATGCACTGCTTCAGCTGCTGTTTGAAAGTTGAAAGGGGTGAGCAATATGGAGAGGCTTATTTTAAAACGATTGCGGGAATGGAAAGATTCTCCCTACAGAAAACCACTGATTCTGAAAGGGGTTCGGCAGGTGGGAAAGACGTGGGTATTAAAAGAATTTGGCAGGTGCTGTTATGAAAATACAGCGTATTTCAATTTTGATGAACATGAAGAGTATAAACAGTTTTTTGAAACAACAAAAGATGTGAAGCGCATTCTTCAGAACCTGATGATGGTCAGCGGCCAGAAGATTCTTCCGGAAAAGACCCTGATTATTTTTGATGAAGTTCAGGATTGCCCCAAGGTAATTAATTCAATGAAGTATTTTTGCGAAAATGCGCCTGAATATCACATTGCCTGTGCAGGGTCTCTGCTTGGAATTGCTTTGGCAAAGCCCTCTTCTTTTCCGGTGGGTAAAGTGAATTTTATGCAGATTGATCCGATGACTTTCACGGAATTTCTGCTTGCTAATGGAGATGAAAATCTGGCGGCGTATCTGGGAACTGTTGATATTCTGGAACCGCTTCCGGATGCTTTTTTCAATCCGCTGTACGAAAAACTGAAGATGTATTATATTACCGGAGGGATGCCGGAACCGGTGCTGATGTGGACTGAAGCGCGGGACATCAACGCGATGCAGGAGGCACTATCGAATATCATCGGAGCGTATGAGCGTGATTTTGCAAAACATCCTGATGTCAGAGAATTCCCCCGAATTTCAATGATCTGGAAATCTATTCCCTCGCAGCTGGCCAGAGAGAATAAAAAGTTTCTTTATAAAGTAGTGAAAGAGGGTGCAAGAGCCAGAGAATATGAGGATGCACTGCAGTGGCTGACAGATGCCCGGCTGGTGCATAAGGTATATCGCAGCAGTGCACCGGGGCTCCCTATAGCAGCTTATGATGATTTGTCTGCTTTCAAAATATATCTTGTGGATGTGGGGCTGCTTCGTCGTCTGGCAATGCTTGCTCCGACAGCTTTCGGAGAAGGAAACCGGCTGTTTACCGAATTCAAAGGGGCTCTGACTGAAAATTATGTATTGCAGACGCTGCTTACGCAGTTTGAGGTTACACCCAGATACTGGAGTCAGAGCAATCCGCCGTATGAAGTTGATTTTCTGATCCAGCGGGATAATGATATTTTTCCGGTAGAAGTCAAATCTGAAGCGAATGTAACAAGCAGAAGTATGCGCAAATTTAAGGAGTTGTTTGGTGAAAAAGTGAAACTTCGCATCAGATTTTCTCTGAATAACCTGAAAATGGATGATGATGTACTGAATATTCCGCTTTTTATGGCCGATCAGACCGACCGGCTGATTGGGATTGCTCTGGAAATGATGGGATAAACAGATTGCAGGCGGGTTCAAAAGAAACCGCCTGCTGCAATGTGTCCTGCTATTCATGTAAATAACTACAATTCCCTGCCTGTTACAGCACTGCATTGAGAAATGCAGCGGTTCGTTCATTGTCAGGTGCGTTGAAGATCTTTTCGGGCGTGCCTGTTTCCAGCATGGTTCCGTCGTACATGAATACCACCTTGTCGGCTACTTCACGGGCGAAGCCGATTTCGTGAGTGACCACCAGCATGGTCATGCCGCTTTTGGCCAGGTCCTTCATAACCTGCAGAACTTCGCCTACCAGCTCCGGATCCAGTGCGGAGGTGGGCTCGTCAAAAAGCATGATTTTGGGCTTCATGGCCAGTGCTCTGGCGATGGCCACACGCTGCTGCTGTCCGCCGGAAAGACGGGAGGGATATTCATCCAGCTTGTCGGAAAGTCCCACCCGGGCAATCAGCTCCTCGGCCAGTGCTTTCGCTTCGTCTTTCGGCATCTTGCGGATATCCACAGGAGCCAGCATAACATTCTGCAGCACCGTCAGATGCGGGAACAGATTGAATCGCTGGAAGCACATGCCCAGCTCCAGAAGAATAGCTTCCGTCTCCTTTCTGGAGATTTTCGCATGGTTGTGTTCGTGAGCGCGGTCATCGATCAGCTTGCCGTCGATCCATATTTTCCCGGAAGTAATGGTCTCCAGATGATTCAGGGAACGCAGAAAAGTGGATTTACCGCCGCCGGAAGGTCCGATAATACATACAACTTCGCCTTCATTTACCTCCAGATTGCAGTCCTTCAACACTTCCAGACTGCCAAAATTCTTATATAAATGTTCTACTTTGATAATCGGCATCTTTGTGTCCCCTTTCTACTGATAGATTGAGAATTTTTCTTCCAGTGCGCCGAACAGCTTCGTACATGCCCAGGTCATGAGCAGATACAGTGCCATGGCCGGTATGTAGACACTTACCTGGTTGGTAGAAGTCAGGATATTCTGCGTTGCCTTGGAAAGGTCTTCCATGGCAATGATGGAGGTCAGCGAGGCATCCTTCAGAACCATGATAAATTCATTGGCAAAGGAAGGGATAAGCCGCTTGTAGGTCTGCGGAATAATGATCTTGAACATGGTCCGACCGTAGCCAAAGCCCAGTGCTTTGGCCGCTTCAAACTGTCCTTTATCGATGGATTCGATGGCGGCGCGGACATATTCGGCACAGTAGGCGCCGCAGTTCAGACTGAATGCGATGCAGGCCGCTGTAAATTTCGACTGCAGCGTCAGTAAAGGATTGATCAGCGGAAGTCCGAACCATACGAAGAACAGCTGCATCAGCAGGGGAGTTCCGCGGAAGAAGAAAATATACGCCCGGCAGAAGGGACGGACCACCGGTATGTGAGACATCTTCCCCAGTGCCAGGAAAACGCTCAGGAATATGCCGACCAATACGGAAACCAGCGTCAGGGCAACGGTTGTCCCGGCACCACGGATCAGGTTGGGAAACCAGTTCAGACAGTTGACTGTAAAGGTCAGGAATGTATTACCGTCAGTCCGGATGATCTGCCCGGCAAACCCCAGCATGCTGATACGTTCAGCAGAGACGCTGGAAACCTTTTTTGTCATCACGTAGTCGGAAATGAATCCGTAGTTGTGGTAAGTGGGAACCGTTTCGCGGACAGCCTCCAGCTCCTTGAAAGAATCCGGCACTGCATTTTCAAAATCCTCCAGATTCGGAGTGGTAAAGGAAAGCCCGACACCGGCCAGAATCAGTACAGCCAGAATGACAAGCACGATTCTGAATCTGCCGGATTTACCGGCGGGCTTTTGGTTTTTTGTCATATCGGTCATGGAAAACTCCTTTGCTACTTCATGTTGGGAAGATATTTGTGGATGATTTCATCGAGGGTACCGTTTTCATCCAGAGTAGTCAGTGCGGCATTCACTTTATCTTTCAGTTCGGTATTGCCTTTCTTTATGCAGATACCGAATTCCTCGGTTTCCTCATCTTCACCCTGCTGCCATGTGATTTCGAACTTGCCGTCAGCTACGTAGCTTTCCGCAACGATGCTGTCACATACAACCGCGTCGAGACGTCCCAGCTCCAGATCATCGAAGACATTGATAACCTTGGCGTAGGCATTGGTGTTGACACTCAGGCTGTTGACTGCCATGTAGTTGTTCAGGTAATCATCGGAAGTGGTTTCCTCCTGATAGCCCACATTCAGGTCTTTCAGCTCGTCCAGGCTGGCCGGCTTGGTGGAAGCATCGGATTTCGTCACGATACACTGATAGTTTTTGATGTAGGGATTGGAAAATTCAAATTCCAGAAGACGATCGGATGTAATGGAAACTGCGGAAATAATGCAGTCGTAATCACCTTTATCCAGACCTGCGAAAATACCTGCCCATGCGGTATCGATCAGTTCCACTTCCATGCCCATCTCTTCACCAAGTGCTTTGGAAAGTTCCACGTCAATACCGATGGGAGTCACACCGTCATCATCATAATATTCGAGGGGCGGATAACCGATCTCCATACCGACACGCAGCGTACCGCCTTCAGAAGAAGCACCGGTATCCGCAGCGGTGGTATCCGCTTCGCCTGCGGTGCTGCTGCCGACGGATGAACCGTCCGATTTGCCGGAATCCGATGAACCTGAAGAACTGCCGCAGCCGGTAAACAGAGCTGCGGTTAAAGTAAGAGACAATAAAACAGCTGATAATTTTTTCATAATCTTTCCTCCTTATCTCTAAAAAACGCAAAAAGACGGCGAAGTCTGTAAAAACTTCGTCGTCTTTAACTGCAGTCAGTATAACACGGCTCTGAATATTTGTCCATAGATTTATGCGAAAAAGCTGTATATTTATGCGAAAATGGATGCTGTTCCGGGGCTGAACAGCATTATACCGGTGTGTTATACCTGTGCTTTTTGGCAGATCTGCTCCAGTGCTTTTGCGATGCCGTCTTTGTCTACATCATCAGTGACCAGATCGGCGATTTCCTTCAGCTTGTCGGCGGCATTGCCCATGGCGACGGAATAGCCGGCGGCGGAGAGGATTTCGTAGTCATTCATGCTGTCGCCGAAGGCGATTACATCGTCCATGGAGCAGCCGTAGTAGTCCAGCAGCTTCTGCATGCCCAGAACCTTGGATACTTCAGGTTCCATCACATCACACCACATCCCCGGTATTACGGTGGGGAATTTCAGATCGGGAAATGCACGGCGCATGAATTCAGCCTGCTCCTCATCACCGACCAGACCCAGCGTCTGTACCGGAAGCCCCGGCAGATCGTTGATATCGCCCCATTCAGGCTCGTTCTCACCGGCCAGAATATGAAGAATCGGTTTCAGCTTCTCTTTATTGGTAGTATACTGCACATTGTTCAGAATGCAGCAGATGCAGACACCATGTTCCTGACAGAAATCCAGCAGCTTTTTCAGCAGAGCCTTATCAAAGGTACGGTAATAAATCTGTTTGCCGTTAATATGCACCTGCGTACCGTTGTTGTGAACCCAGGCCTCGGGACGAACCTGCTTCAGTACGAACTGATTGGCCTCCAGATTCAGATCACGGCCGGTAGCAATCACAATATGATAATCACTGCGCACTTTATCAATCGCATCCAGCGCACTCTGCGGAATGGTATTGGTCTGATCATCCACGAGGGTCATATCAAGATCAAAACTCAGTATCTTTTTGGAAACAGGCTTATTATTCTCATCGGTGAAACATTCAGTATTGGAACTCATATAAAATCAGGCACAGGAAAGCCGGCAGGCCGGACCGGTGCCATCCCCCTTTCTGAAGAAAATATGTTACAGTTTGTTCTTTGGCCGGATAGGGCGGTGTGAGGCTCCACAGGTGACAGGTCCTGTCCGGGGACGCGCTCCCGCTCGCATGAAAACGCAGCGGTACTAAGCTTTTTCGGCGCTGCCGCTTGAAAAAGCAAGTGCCGGCGTTTTCAACGGTCCCCTTGACAGGACCTGTCACCTGTGGAGCCGCCATAGGCTGTTTCGGATCCGGCAATGAAGAAGCAAACTGTACATGGGAAGAAGACGCATATAATTTGTTTGTCATATTATTTAAACAGTTCAGTTGCAGCTGAACTGTTACTATTTGCCTTCGTGCTAAAATCGTATCATAAAAGGTGCGAAAAGTCATTATACGAAAGAAAGAAAATGTGGTATTATGAGATAGCCGCATATATGCGTAGTGGGGGAATGACCTTCAGCAGTTGCTGTAACGCAGCGGCAGCAAAGATGTGGCGGCCCCCCAATCTGTTCAGCCCTTCATTCCCGGCAGATGAGAAACCCCATGGCGGCGGAATGACTGTGGTATCCTGCGGAGGGGACCATCGGAAACGTTGGTACTTAACGAGTGAGCCTTCGCAGAAGGCTTACGAGTTTAGTATCCATTACGTTTCCGCACGAGCGAGAGCGCGTCCCCGTGCAGGATATCACAGTCATTCCGCCTCACTTCCCATTCTATCTGCCCGAAGTATGAACAGAAAAAGAAAGCTGGTGATTTGATTTGAAGAGTTTGCGGGATAATATTTTATTTGTGATTTACGGTACGGATTATATGTTGATGACTGAGGAACTGCTTGCGCGGGCGGGTCTGGATGAACGAATCCGGGCAAAGTGCGGCGGTGTATCAGGAGGTGCGGCTGGCGATGCAGCGGGGATACGAATCGGCATCAAACCGAATCTGGTGGCTCCGGCTCCGGCTGAGGAGGGTGCTACGACGCATCCTCAGGTGGTGGAAGGTCTGATCCGGTATCTGCATGAGCATGGATACAGGAATCTGGTGATCATGGAGAGTTCCTGGGTGGGTGATCGGACGGAGGATGCTTTTGATCTGTGCGGTTATTATGCACTGGCGGAGAAATACGGTGTGGAGCTGCTGGATATGAAGAAGGCTTCTTCCCGGAAGATCGACTGCGCGGGGATGGAGCTGACTGTGTGCGAGCCGGCTCTTCAGGTGGATTTTCTGATCAATGTGCCGGTTTTAAAAGGGCATTGTCAGACACGGATGACATGCGCCTTGAAAAATATGAAAGGCCTTCTGCCTGATTCACAGAAACGTGCTTTTCACCGGATGGGACTTCATGAGCCCATTGGTCATCTGTCAGCCGGAATCCGGCAGGATTTTATTCTGGTGGACAGCATCTGCGGGGATCTGAGTTTTGAGGACGGGGGAAATCCTGTACAGCAGGACCGCCTCATTGCTGCCTCTGATCCGGTGCTTTGTGATGCCTGGTGCTGCCGGCTTCTTCATATTCCTGCGGAAGAAGTCCCTTATATCGGGTACGCCGAGGCCTGCGGATGCGGCAGCAGTGATATTTCCCGGGCGGTGGTAGAGGAACTGAACCGTCCGCTTCATGATATGGATCTGTCCTCCGCAGGAAAAGCACTTCGCCTTTCAGAAATCGCGGAGGACGTGGAATCCTGCAGCGCCTGCTATGGCTCTCTCATGCCTGCACTGAACCGGCTTCAGGAGGAGGGGCTGTTGGATAATCTGAAGGAAAAAATCTGTATTGGCCAGGGATACCGGGATAAAAAAGGTGTTCTGGGTGTAGGAAACTGCACCCGCCGTTTTGAAAGTTATCTGCCGGGATGCCCGCCCACTGAGCAGGAGATGTATGAATTTTTGAAAAAATACATGGAAAAGAAATAACTGTTCAGATTAAAAATACCCGTCCAAAGACAGGCAGTGACGGAGCATCAGACTTCAAGCAGCAATGGAGAATATGAAAAACGCAGCGGTTCAGACCGCTGCGAATAAGATAACTCTGTAAATATTCAGTTGTTGTATCAGCAGAAATCAAGGCTGTCTTTATTGTTTTTCGCGAAGATATTGAAGACTGCTTCAATAACATCGTCATCCTCTACAGGGAGATAATTCTCCAGTTCAGCGTTGTTCTCATCGGGGACTACTTCCAGAATATCCACGTCACTTTCTTCTTTGGCAGCTTCCTCCTCTGAGAGAAGCACAACATATTCCCGCTCGTTATAGTCAATCAGGTCGAGGAACAGAAAACGGCAGCTGTTGCCGTCATCGTCATCCAGAATGTAAATGTTATCGGGATCTTCTCCTTCAAAAACATCGGGCTTATCGCTCATGTGAGTACCTCCATATATTACGGTTATATTTTACGGTTATTTATATTGCAGTAGCTGCTCAGCGGGAGCCGAACAGTTATGAATCATATCAGCTGCTATTTGCGCTTGATCAGGACTTCATCCTCGCGGACAAGGCCAAGTCTTTTCCGGGCTTCCGATTCGATATAGGCATCGGATGTGACTTCAATCTTCTTTTTAAGCAGTTCCTGCTGTCTGTTCTGTTCGTCCTCTATATCCGCTTGAAGCTGTTCTACCTGAGCCGTATAGGCAGCTTTCTGCTGATTGATCCGGACGGTCTGAAATCCGAGAATACAGGCTGCCAGTACAAGAATCAGCCCAATACCGGCGAAAGTAAGCCTGAGCCTTCTTTTCTGCTCTTTGGCTGAAGTTCTGCGGGTATATCTTCTGCGAGGTTTTCTTTTGTCTGTATCCATCAGGCTTCCTTCCTTTCTTAAACAGTGTCTGTATTCAGTGTAGACGATATGGTGTGATTTTTCAAGTGAAATTTTTCTGAATATTTATAAGATATTATATTGCTGCCGGCTTTGAATAATAACGTTTTTTGGATGAAAATGTATACGTAAAAAGGGCATTCTTGCATTTTTAAAAAAAATGGTATACTATTTACTATTATAGTTTGGATTAAGAAATTATATATAAAATAAGGAGTAAAGCATGGGTGAAACAAGAAACGAACTGCTGCAGGCAGTGTGGAATGAGCAGGACGTGGCTTACGATCTGATGTGTGAGTATGATGCATTGCCTCATCACTATGGTGATAATATTCTGTATCAGGCTGAGGGACATATTATTGATCTGATAGCACTTCATCCGGGTATTACGATTACTGATCTTGCCGGTATTTTGAAAAAGACGACAAGTGCCTGCTCGCAGCTGGTGCGTAAAATGAGAAATAAAGGATGGATTGAACAGACCCGGAATGAGAACAATAATCGTCAGTTTAATTTAAAATTGACAGAAAGCGGACAGAAAGTCTACGAAGATCATGCGGCTTTCAGCAAAAACTGTCAGGATATAGCATTTCAATTGCTGGATGCATTCAGTGATGAAGATTTAAAACGGCATCTTGCAGTACAGAAAGCATTGAATGAGGCTTATCGGGGAGATGTGCTGCGCAGCCGTGAATATCAGGAGTAGCCGGATGAAAAGAGAAACAGTATGAGGAAAGCTTCGACTGGGAAAAGTCGAAGCTTTTTTGGCGCTTTTGGTGAAAAAATTGTGTAAAACAACGATATCGTTTTGTGTATTTGGATGAATCGGTGAAAAATGTATCAAATGATGTTGTCAAAAAAGAAAAGTCGTTATATAATTAATGTGCTTAATAATTAAGCACATTAATTATTAATGCGCTTAGAAAACGGTCGCCTGAAAGTACTTGCAAGTCAACAAACGAGCGATAAGGGAAACGAAAGGCATTTTTCTGCTGAGAGAAAAAGATACGAAAAGAAAAAGGAGGATACTCAATTATGGCAACTCAAGGGAATTCTACGAAACAACTGAAACAGACACTGGGCTTTTTTGATCTGATGAGTACAGCAATCGGCCAGATTATTGGTGCAGGTATTATGACGCTGCTGGGATCTGCCATTGCTCTTACGGGACGGTCCGTGCCGATTGCATTTATTATATCTGCGATTCTGGTGGTCGGATATTCTATTCCCAAAATTCTGATATGCGGGGCTGCGCGTGTCCGTGGTGGTGAATATACAATGGTAGCAATGCTGGCCGGAAAACGGATGGCTGGAATTTATACTATTATAAATACGCTTAGCAACCTGTCACTTGCCATGTATTCACTTTCATTTGCCAGCTATTTTATCTCTCTGTTTGGCTTTGGCAATGAGAAAATAATTGCTCTTATTGTAACTACCCTGTTTTTCGCCGTAAACATTATCGGTGTAGATGTAATGGCTAAATTTCAGAATGTAATTGTTCTCATGCTTTGTGTTGCACTGGGGTTATTTGCGGCCTTTGGCGTCGGTCATATCCAGCCGGATTATTTTACAGAAGGTTTTCTGACAAACGGTATTGGTGGTCTGCTGCAGGCCGGCGGTCTGCTGACATTTGCTGTAGGCGGAAGTACCGTTGTTGCGAATTTATCAGCAGAAGCAAAAAATCCTACCCGGGATATTCCTGTTGTTATGCTGGTATCTACTCTGGTTGTAGCTGTAATTTATGGAGTGATTGGCGTTGTAGCTGCCGGTGTTCTTCCTGTTGAGCAGGTGGCAGGACAGAATCTGGCAATGGTCGCAGAATATGTTTTAACCCGTCCGTTTTATGTATTTTTTATGGTATGCGGCGCGATGTTTGCCCTGATTTCCACACTGAATGCACAGTTTGCCTGGGCAACGAAACCGATCCTGCAGGGGTGTGATGACGGCTGGCTTCCCCGTCAGCTGGCATATCTGCATCCGAAACATAAAACTCCGGTTGTTCTGCTGAGTATTCTGTATGTTATTGCGGTTATCTGTATTGTTTCAGGTATGTCAATCAGCATTTTAGGCAATCTTACTTTGATTATGACCACTCTGGCAGTAGCGATTATCTGTGCTTTCACATGGAAATTGCCTGAGATCTGTCCGAAAGGATGGGAGAATTCCAAATTTAAGGTTAGCAAAGCCATGCTGTATGTTATTGTTGTATTTTCTACAGCATGTGCAGTATTCAACATTTATCTGAATATTATCCAGCTTTCAACTGCACTGATTATCGGTAATGTGGTGCTGCTTGTTATTGCGGTTATATTTGCTCAGCTTCGGATGGATAAAGTCGATTTGAGTCCAAGCTATGAAGAGAACGTGTAATAACCGGGCGATGATGCCGTGATTGTGAATGCCCGAAAATATAAAATAAATCAGGAGGAGTACAATGAAATACGATTTTGAAACATTATTATCAAGGAAAAATACAGGTTCCAGCAAGTGGGATGAGATGTATGAAGCAAATCCGAATGTGCCGGATGGAGTAGTACCGTTTTCAGTAGCAGATATGGAATTTAAGAATGCACCTGAAATTGCAGCCGGGGTTTCCGAATATCTGAAAAATTCCATTATGGGATACACATTCGCAACGGATGCCTATTATGACGCTGTAATCGGATGGATGAAGCGCCGTCACCATTGGGATATAAAGAAAGAATGGATTGTGGAATATCCTGGTGTTGTTCCGGCATTATATCATATGGTAAATCTTCTGACAAAGCCGGATGAAGGAGTAATTCTGTTTACACCTGTATATTATCCTTTTTACAATGCGGTCAGAGAAGGCGGAAGAAAACTGGTTGAAACACGCCTTGTTTTGAATGGAAGCCGCTATGAAATTGATTTTGATGATTTTGAAAGAAAGGCAAAAAATCCTCAAAATACATTGTGCCTTCTGTGCAATCCTCATAACCCTGTAGGACGTGTGTGGACGAAGGAAGAACTGGAGCGTATCGGTAAAATCTGTCTGGAAAACAATGTGCTGGTGGTTTCCGATGAGATTCATAATGATTTGATTATGCCGGGATATGAGCATACAATATATGCAGCTATTTCTGAAGAAATGGCTCAGAACAGCATTATCTGTACTGCGCCCAGTAAAACGTTCAATATGGCAGGAATGATGACATCCAATATAATTATTCCGAATGCGGAATTGAAGGAAAAAGTATATGAGTATCGTGAAAGTCAGGCAGTATTTTTCTGTAATATGGCGGGTTATAAAGCCTGTGAAATTGCTTATAACGAGTGTGAAGAATGGCTGGACGAATTGATTCTGGTTCTGGATCGCAACAGACAGCTGGTGGAGAATTTTATGAAGGAAAAATTCCCCCGGATCAATGTAATCCAGCTGGAAGGAACTTATTTGCAGTGGATGGATTGCCGGAAGCTGGGACTTTCTTTTAAAGAACTGGAAAAATTTATGCAGGAAGAGGCTTATATTTTTACCGATGAAGGGTATGTATTTGGAGAACCTGGAGAAGGATTTGAAAGAATCAATCTGGCTTGTCCTACATGGGTTCTTCAGGATGCTCTGGAGCGTCTGGAAACTGCATGGAAAAACAGACAGCAGGGCTGATTACAGGAATAAACAGGTACATATAAGTCAGGAGGATGATTATGAAAACAATTATTGATACGAAAAATGCACCGGCTGCAATAGGTCCTTATGTTCAGGCTGTATCTGCAGATGGATTGATTTTTACCTCAGGACAGCTGGGGATTGATCCGATAACAGGGAAACTTCCTGAAAGTGTGGAGGAACAGACTCAGCAGTCACTGAATAATATTAAAGCTATTCTGAAAGAAGCCGGATGTTCTATGGATGATGTGGTGAAGACTACAGTATTTGTAACAGATCTGTCCAGCTTTGCGAGCGTAAATGCAATTTATGCAGAAAATTTCGGCAGCTGCTTTCCCGCGCGTTCATGTATTCAGGTGGCAGCACTTCCGCTGAACGGTCTTGTTGAAATAGAAGTTGTTGCAAGATGCAGGTGATCCCGGATCTGATAAAAATATAAATATAGATACTTTCTGCCGGCAGCTGTTGTCTGCCGGCAGTTTTCAGTTGTCTGAAGCGAATAAAGTTTTAATAAATGCTGCAGCTTTTTCCTTTAGAAAAAGTATAAATCGGCACACCGGTCCCAGCAGCAGCCGGCTGAAGCCTGCCATCCACAGGGCGCTGCCCATCCCGAATGCAATGGGCAGAAAGATGCGCAGTCTGCCGGATTGAAAAATCATCAGCAGCAGAAATGCGCAGATGCCGGTGACAGTCCAGAAAATGATGTCTTCCAGCGCGACTGCCAGGCGGCTGTGGGGCAGCAGTTTTCTCAGCATGCGGAACAGATCAAAAAATGCGGCCGCGCAGACACCGCAGCAGAAAAACGCGAGAAACGAAGCCGACTGGGATACAATAAATCCGGCCATCAGCGGAAGATCCTGGAAAAGATAGAAGAGGTGGTAACCGGTTTTTTCACATCTGTGTAGGAAATGGTATCGGGACGCCCCTCTATTTCCAGTTCGCCGTTTTCAATCAGCAGCTGTTTTACCTGCAGGCCGGTTCCGTTGATCTGCATACGGCCTTCCTCGGTGTCCAGAACAATTTCCTCCGGATCGAAAGAAATCACCTCCAGAACGCCGCTGATGTGCATCCAGGCCCGGTCGTTCATGGAAAGCCGGTGACCGTGCCGCATGGCGCCGGGAGAAGCGGAACCGGTGGAAGAGGTACTGCGGCTGCCGGTGCCGGAGACGGATGACATGGACGCAGAAGAACCGACAGCGGATGACATGGATGAAATCGTATGATTATAATCTGCCATAGAAAAACTCCTGCCATTTTACTCAGACTATTGTATGAATAAATGGCAGGAGTTATGCTTTTGTATATACTGGCAGCTGTTCAGAGCCGGCCTCGAAAACATTGCGTGTTTCCCGGATTCTGAACGGTTACATATATTCGTACAAATCGGCAGCTTCTTCTTTTTTTACCGTTTCCTGAACATTAAGAATACGTACCTTCACGGAACGGGTTCCGAAAAGAATCTCCAGTTCATCGCCTTCTTTAACATTGTAGGAGGCCTTCACCGGTTTGCCGTTGACGATGACGCGGCCTGCATCGCAGGCTTCGTTGGCCACGGTGCGCCGTTTGATCAGCCGTGACACCTTAAGATACTTGTCAAGTCTCATAAAATCCCTTACCTGTTCTGCAAAATCTGCGTCCCATGCAATGGGAACAGACAGGATTATGCGTTTACTTTGTCCTTTAATACCTTGCCGGCTTTGAACTTGGGAGATTTGGAAGCAGCGATCATCATGGTTTCACCACTCTGAGGATTTCTTCCTTCTCTTGCTGCTCTTTCAGCTACTTCAAATGTACCAAAGCCTGTAAGCTGTACTTTTTCTCCTGCTGCCAGCTCTTCGCTGACAACTTCAATAAATGCATCTAACGCTTTCTGTGCATCGGTTTTCTTAATACCTGCTTTTGCAGCCATTGCTGCGATCAGTTCTGCTTTTTTCATGGATATACACTCCCTCGTGATATAGTAATATAGTGTGCACCTAAGGGGCACGTGTGAATGGATACCCGGCATACATACTGTGTCATCCGGTCAGTTTCACATGTGTACAAAGCCCGCATATGTCCATCATAGAGCGGACAGTTGGCCACAGGCTCATATTCTGCTCTTACTTTATATACTGTTATGCGGTGTTTGTCAAGGTTTTGTTGTCTGTCCCGGGGCTTCTTTATGAATTCTTCACAGGATTTGCAGAATTTTCGGAATGATTCGACTGCTTCAGCGCCTTTTCCTGCTTTTTGATCTCTTCCCACATGGCTTTCTGTTCCGTCTCCGAGGAAACCGTAACCCCTGCAAATACATGGGGATGCCTGCGGATCATCTTCCTGCTGATGGTATCAATCACATCGGAAATGTCGAAAAGCTCCTGATCCTTTGCAATCTGACTGAACAGAAGCACCTCCAGCAGCACATCCCCCAGCTCCTCACAGAGATTATCTGAATCCCGATGATCGACGGCATCAAGCACCTCCTGCGTCTCATTGACCAGGTATTTTTTCATGGTCTCAAACGTCTGCGCCCTGTCCCACGGACAGCCGTCAGGTGCCCGCAGCGCCGCGATGATATCCGTCAGTTCCTGAAAGGTATATTTTTCACATTTATCAAGGGGAATTCTGCCCTTGTACATATCATTATTATTGATCATAGTGTCTCCTGTTCCGGCTGCCAGTATTTTGAAAGATATTCTTCCGCCTGCTTGTCAGTAAAAAGATATTCAAGCATCAGGTCCTTTAAAGTGTCTTCTCTTGAAATACCATGCCGCTGATTGGAGGAAATCAGAAAGCGGATTCCTTCCCGGCGCCCTTCCGCAAGTCCTTCCTGTCGTCCTTCTTCACGTCCTTCTTCACGTCCATCCTCACGACCTTCTTCATAAGTTGCTTTCATATGAAGATCCGCGTCGTATTCAGTTAAAAGCACATTGATCACCTCCGCGCGATGTTTTCGTAAAAAAGCAGCAAGAATTCCCTTCCTGATGCAGTCTGTTACGGCATAGTCTATTGCTTCTGCCATCGTACAGGACGATTTTTTTGCATAGCGTCTGACTGTTTCCAGAAAGCATGCATATTCGTACAGCAGCCGGCACTGATCCAGAATTTCCTGATTGTGCCCCGTGTTGACATTGAGTACGACCGCGGTGCATTCCAGACAGGAGGCGTTTTTGCAGGAGAAAGCATCAGTAAGATGATATTCCTTATAATCCGGATGCTCCTGCGTTCCGCTGTACAGAACAATATATCTGGGAGTCGGCAGAGGAATCAGCCGGCTTCCATAAAGATTAAGCTGGTTTTTGCTTATGTAGCCCTCGTAGAGATGTGCAAAATAGATTAATCCCCGTAACGGCATGTTAGGATTTCTGGTACTCTGTGCCTCATACAGATTCATGTCACTGCCGATTAAAAACGATACATCATTTTTGATTCCCATGTAGATTACCTGATCGATGGTAGTGATCTCCAGCTCTTCCGGATCCCGGTAATCGGAACGGTTGATGGCGTTGTAGAGACTCAGCAGATTTTCTTTATTATTGAACAGCATGAGGAAAAGGCTGTCTTTGAATTTCCGGTTTATATGGCCGTTTGCCGCCTGAGAATTGGATTGATTCTGTACTGCTGTGTGCTGCCTGTTGTTTTGCCTGCTGCTTTGCCGTTTTTTTCTTTGGTTTCTTTTTCTGCTCATTACATGCTCCTTTCTGCAGATGCCGG
>JBJELO010000089.1:0-1550 GCA_051879195.1 Lachnospiraceae bacterium | reverse complement strand
TTTTTTCTTTGGTTTCTTTTTCTGCTCATTACATGCTCCTTTCTGCAGATGCCGGAAGGAGCACTGTGTTCTGTGATTACAGTATATCAGAAATGAACTGCGGCCACAAGCGTCAGATCCTCTCCCTTCGGTTCTGAAACAATAACTTTAGCTTTTCCTGTTAAACAAAAATGTGATTTATGGCGAAATTGCCATAGATATGAAAATAGAAAAGAATATGAATATAGTCTGATTATAGCAGAGAATTCTGCTGATGGCAATTGTTTTTTAAAAGGCAAGGTTTACTTGAAAAATACAGCTATTTGTTTTATCATATAAGCAGTTTTCCTGTACAGGCAAAAGCCTGAAAATACGGGGAAAAACTGACATAACCGGTAGATGTAACAAAAGGTGACATACATGATGACAGAGAACCCTGTAGGTGTTCTGGACTCGGGCGTGGGAGGAATCAGTATCCTGAAAGCGCTGGTGGAGTTCATGCCCTATGAAAATTTTATGTATTTTGGCGATTCGGCCAATGCTCCCTACGGAGAGAAGGCGAGAGAGGAAATCAGGAAGCTGACCATGGACAATGTGGCGCTGCTTCTGGAACGGGGCTGCAAGGCGATTGTGGTGGCCTGCAATACGGCGACAGCGGCGGCTATCATACAGCTGCGGGAAAAGTATCCCGATATTCCCATGATCGGTCTGGAACCGGCGCTGAAGCCGGCGGTTCTGCACAAGCCGAATTCGCGGATTATCGTTATGGCGACGCCGTTTACTTTGAAGGAACAGAAGTTTGAAAAACTGAGAGATCAGTATAAAGACCAGGCGGAGATCATCTCCCTGCCCTGCCCCGAGATCGTCCGTTTTGTGGAGCGGCAGGAGACCTATTCACCGGCGCTGCTTCACTATCTGCGCAGCCGGTTTGAACCGTACAGAGATAAACAGATCGATGCCATCGTGCTGGGCTGCACGCATTTTCCTTTTGTCAGGAAAGCGATTCAGGAAGTGGCAGGACGCGATGTGATTCTGTATGACAGTGCCCTGGGGGTGGGGCGGCAGGTAAAACGCCGGCTGGAAGAGTGTGGTCTTCTGAATACCTCCGGGAAACGAGGACAGGTGACGATCATTAACAGCAAAGGCGAAGAAGGTGCAGAACTCTGCAGAAAACTGCTGTATAATTAAATCTTATGATACAAGGGTCGAAAGGTTATGTAGGGATCAAATCCTTTTGCCCCCGGCATTATTTCATGGAATCAGTTAAGGGGATAGCTTATGTTTGAGAGATGGAAAAAAACGGCGAAACAGACTCCGAAGGGGCTGAATATTATTATAGTGGGCTGCGGTAAAGTGGGTGCGACGCTGACGGAACAGCTGTGCAGGGAAGGACACGATATCGCGGTCGTTGATAAAAGTGCGTCGAGAGTACAGGCGCTGACTGACCTGTACGATGTGATGGGTGTGGTGGGCAACGGCGCCAGCTACAGTGTTCAGATGGAGGCCGGCATAGAAAAGGCCGATCTGATCATTTCGGTGACCGATTCGGATGAGCTGAATCTGCTCACCTG
>JBJELO010000088.1:0-3316 GCA_051879195.1 Lachnospiraceae bacterium | reverse complement strand
GCATCGGGAGATAAAAAGGATCTGGAGCTGCCTGCAGGCCAGAAACGGCTTATGGAAGCTGTGCTGAATACAGGAAAAGATGTAATCGTATGCGTTTTTGCAGGAAGTGCCATGAACCTGGCTCTGGCTGATGAAAAAGCGGCAGCAGTGATCCAGGCATGGTATCCCGGTTCCAGAGGAGGCCGCGCTCTGGCCAATATTCTGTTCGGAGAGGTTTCTCCCAGCGGAAAGCTGCCTGTGACCTTCTACCGGGATCTGGAAGGACTGCCCGATTTTGAAGATTATTCCATGGAAGGCAGAACCTACCGCTACCTGACAAAGGAACCGTTGTATCCTTTCGGATACGGACTGACCTATGGTGATATCCGGGTGGAAAAGATCACTGCAGCAGAAGCAGCGGATCCCGATCAGGATCTGACGCTTCAGATTACATATAAAAATTACGGAAGCCGGGCCACAAAGGATGTGCTGGAGGTTTATATCAAAAATCACGATACAGAGCTGGCACCGCCCAATCCCGTATTGTGCGGTTTCAGGAAAATCGAAGCACAGCCCGGTGAAGAGAAAACCGTGGAGCTGGTTATCAGAACAGATGCTTTCCGTGTAGTAGATGAGCAGGGTGAGCGGATTCTTGATTCTTCCTCCTGTACCCTGTACGTGGGTACTTCGGGACCGGATGAGAGAAGTCAGACCCTGACCGGAAAGAAGTCCGTGCAGCTGACTTTGAACTGGAAACATAACTGAAGCACCGGAAACGTACAGCTGAAGAACACCGGAAAGGCAGTCCGGGAAACGTGCAGCTGAAAGGCAACGGACAGGTGAATCGATAAGAAAGCAATTAAGAGATGAGGGGGCAATCGTTGTGAATATGACAGACAATCCGATGATTAAATTATTAACCGGTATAGCCAATCTGATTATACTGAATATGCTCTGGGTGGTTTGTTCCATTCCCGTGATTACGGTGGGGGCTTCCACCACGGCACTGTATACGATTATGCTGAAAATCGTGCGGGGAGAGGAAGGTTACATGGTGAAGGATTTCCTGAAAGCATTTCGTGAAAACTTCAAAAAGAGTACGCTGATGTGGCTTCCTTTTCTGGCAGCGGCAGTTTTTCTTCTGGCTGATTATATTCTGGCAGCCCGGATGAAAAATGCGGTGAATTCGGTTCTGCAGATTCTGTTTCTTGTATTCGGTGTTCTGCTGGTGGGTCTGGCAATTTATACCTTTGCCCTTCAGGCCAGATACGAGAATACGATTCGCAATACCCTGAAAAATGCGTGGATTCTGCTGTTTGCGGCTCTGCCTTCCAGCGCTGTCATGCTGGTTCTGACCATCGGTTCCCTTGTTCTGACATTTCATTCAGAAGAAAGTGCACTGTTCGGTGCAGTATTCTGGGTCTTTTTCGGTGTATCGCTGGTCACCTGGCTGAATTCCCTTCTGCTGCGGCATATTTTTGAGACGCTGGAGCAGGAAAAGGAACTGGAGCAGGAAGAAACACCGGAGCAGGAAAAAATGCCTGAGCAGGAAAAAATGCTGGAAAATGCGGAATAGGCAATCATCTGATCCGGAGATACAGCGAAAACAGTACTTTATTAATAAAATTATTGGGATTTATTTTATGGATTTTATAGAAAGGAAGACGAAAATGAACAATATACCTGAAGTAAAAATTGGTGTTGTTGCAGTCAGCAGAGACTGTTTCCCGGAAAGTCTGTCGGTATCGAGACGGGAAGCTCTGATGAAAGCCTACAGGGAAAAATACGGGGATGAAAACATCTACGAATGCCCTGTCTGCATCGTGGAGAGTGAAATCCACATGGTCCAGGCCCTGGAAGATATCAAAGCTGCCGGATGCAATGCTCTGGTGGTTTATCTGGGCAATTTCGGTCCTGAAATTTCCGAAACTCTGCTGGCAAAGCATTTTGAAGGTCCGAAGATGTTCGTAGGTGCCGCTGAAGAAACCGGAAACAACCTGATTCAGGGCAGAGGCGACGCATACTGCGGGATGCTGAATGCCAGCTACAACCTGAAGCTGAGAAATATCAGGGCATACATCCCTGAATATCCCATCGGAACAGCTGAGGAATGTGCCGACATGATTCATGAGTTCATTCCCATTGCAAAGGCGATCATCGGACTGAGCAGCCTGAAGATCATCAGCTTCGGCCCCCGTCCGCTGAATTTCATGGCCTGCAATGCACCTATCAAGCAGCTGTTCAATCTGGGCGTGGAGATCGAGGAAAACTCTGAACTTGATTTATTTGAAGCTTTCAACAAACATGCAGGTGATGAAAGAATCCCTGTTGTTGTTAAGGAAATGGAAGCGGAGCTGGGTCAGGGCAATAAAAAGCCTGAAATCCTGGCAAAGCTTGCTCAGTATGAGCTGACCTTAAAGGACTGGATCGAGGCACACAGAGGCTACCGCAAATACGTTGCCATCGCCGGCAAATGCTGGCCTGCATTCCAGACCCAGTTCGGTTTCGTTCCCTGTTACGTAAACAGCCGCCTTACCGCTCAGGGAATTCCCGTATCCTGTGAGGTTGATATTTACGGTGCATTAAGTGAATATATCGGAACCGTTGTCAGCGGAGATACGGTAACACTGCTGGATATCAACAATAACGTACCGGCAGATATGTATCAGGAAGAAATCGCAGGAAAATTCCCTTACACCCACAAAGATACTTTCATGGGATTCCACTGCGGCAACACTGCCTCCAGCAAGTTATCTTCCTGTGAAATGCGTCATCAGCTGATCATGGCCCGTTCTCTGCCGGAAGAAGTAACTCAGGGAACGCTGGAAGGTGATATCGTACCCGGCGACATCACATTCTTCCGCCTGCAGAGCACCGCAGACTCCAGACTGCGTGCCTATATTGCACAGGGCGAGGTCCTTCCCGTGGCAAGCCGTTCCTTCGGCGGTATTGGTATTTTCGCAATCCCTGAAATGGGAAGATTTTACCGTCATGTGCTGATCGAAGGCAATTACCCCCACCACGGTGCCGTAGCCTTTGGCAGACACGGAAAGGCCCTGTTTGAAGTATTCAAATACATAGGCGTACCGGTGGAAGAAATCGGATACAATCAGCCTGCAGGCGTGCGCTATCCTACGGAAAATCCCTGGGGATAGTAAAAACATAAACAGATAATTTTGCAACAGACGACAGACAATCGGAAGCAGAGGGTTTAAGATAAAATTCTCTGCTTTCGGTTTAACAGAACAGTCTTCTGATAAAAATTTCCAACATCAAAGTAACTTACTCAACTTTCCCAACTGAGATTTCCAAACAATGCCTGAATAAATAAGGGCTG
>JBJELO010000087.1:0-3361 GCA_051879195.1 Lachnospiraceae bacterium | reverse complement strand
GTCTTTTCAAGCTTTCCAGCTAACTTAAATTTTCTTCGTGAAACAACCCTGTGCTCGCCATGATTGTGATTACCGTAGTGTCCCCTCTTGTGGTATACTATACAGATGAGAACGGGAATCAGGTGGTTGCCTCCGGGAAGTTTACCATTCTGGCAGGCGTATTTTCCCTGCTTGCCATCATCAGCTACCTGCTTTGCTACTTTATGACCACAGAGCGTGTAAAGCCCGAAGAAGTGACAGCAGGCTGCAGTGACGAAATGGAAATCCCGGTTTCCTCTCTTTTCTCCGTGCTGAAAGAACTGTCTGCAGACCGGGCATTTCTGGGCATGATTCTGTCAGCCCTGATTATGCTGTTTGCCACCCTCATGGGACAGGGACTGAATAATTACCTTTTTGCCGATTATTTTAACAATGCAAAGGCCTTATCCCTGTTCTCCATCCTGGGCCTGCCCGCCACGCTGATTCTGCTGGGCATTTCCACGCCCATCACGGTCCGTTTCGGGAAAAAGGAAAGCGGCGTGGCCTGCTATCTGCTGGCCGGAATCACCTATCTGATCATCGCCGTCCTGAACCTGAAAAATGTCTGGCTTTTCATCGGCGTTTCCTTTGTGGCGATTCTGGCAAAACAATGCTTCAGCATGCAGGCCTATGCGCTGGTAACCGACGTGATCGATGACCACGAGGTAAAAACCGGCAGGCGGGACGACGGTATCATCTACGGTATCTATTCTTTCTCAAGAAAGATCGGTCAGGCCATCGCCGGCGGCATGAGCGGCTGGGCTCTGGCTGCCATCGGATACGATTCCGCCGCCATCGTTCAGACAGAGTCCGTAAAAGAAGGCATTTATCAGATTTCCGCCCTTTTCCCTGCTGCCAGCTACATACTCTGCGCCCTGATCCTGGCTTTCATTTATCCTTTAAATAAAAAGCGGGTAGCAGGCAATGTGAATGAACTGGAGCGCAGACGGACAAAAGCTTCCGTCTGATCAGCAGACAAACAAAAATCCGATTCAGGAGGGATTTACATGAAACAGTATATTACTTTTGCCAAAAAAGATGACCGCATCCAGCCCTATGAGGAACCCCACCGCAGAATCGCTTACCGTACGGCTGTGGAGGGCATGGTTCTTCTGGAAAATGATGGTGCTCTGCCCATTCGTCCCGGTAAAATTGCCATGTACGGTTCCGGTGTGGCCTACACCATCAAGGGAGGAACCGGTTCCGGCGAGGTGAACGAACGGCACAGTGTATCGATTCTGGAAGGCATGGAGGCAGCCGGCTTTGAAGTGACCACAAAAAAATGGCTGGCTGACTACACCGAAGAATATGAATCCGGTCTCCGGGAACTGGAGGATAACATCAAAGCTTCCATGAAAAAACTGGATTTCCATACCTATCTGGGGCTGTTTCTCCAGTCCTACCGTTATCCCTTCGGCCGCCTCATCACCGAAGATGACGTGCGGGAAAGCGGCACCAGCACCTGTATTTACGTCATCGCCCGCCAGTCCGGTGAAGGAAATGACCGCCGGCTGGAGGAGCACGATTTCACTCTGTCCGATACGGAAAAAACCAACCTTCTGTTCTGTACGCAGCATTATGAAAAAACAATTGTGGTGCTGAATATCGGAGCTTCCTTCGATACGGGTTTTATGGAAGAAATCCCGGGAATCAATGCCCTGATCTACTTCTGTCAGATGGGAACCGCAGGCGGAACGGCATTTGCCGATATCCTAACCGGTAAAGAGGTTCCTTCCGGCAGGCTGACCGATACCTGGGTCAGATCCTATGCAGATGTTCCTTTTGGCAGTGATTACAGCTATCTGAACGGCAATCTGGAGCAGGAAAACTATCTGGAGGATATTTACGTAGGATACCGGTATTACGATACATTTCATGTATCTCCCCGTTATCCTTTCGGATACGGACTCAGTTATACTGACTTCAATATCCGCTACAGGGATATGGTGCAGGACGGTGAGATGATTTCCATCCATGCCTCGGTAACCAATACAGGGAACAGATGGTCCGGCAAAGAGGTGGTCCAGCTGTATGTGAGCTGTCCCCAGGGCAGACTGGTCAAGGAATACCAGCGCCTGTGCGCATTTGCCAAAACCGATGTGCTGGCTCCGGGGCAGACCGGTCAGGTAACACTTTCCTTCCCCCTGTCCTCCATGACCAGCTACGATGAGTCCTCTGCATCGTTTCTTATGGAAAGAGGTATCTACCTGATCCGCATCGGCAGCCATTCCCGCCGGACCACAGTCTGCGCTGCCATTCTGGCAAAAGAAACAATCTGTTTCTCCCGGCTTGAAAACATCTGCCCGGTACAGGAGCCGCTTTCGGTACTGGTTCCCGAAAATCCCTACGATACAGACACCGATGACGTCTTTGACGACCTCCCGATTCAGGACTGTCTCGTCGTCTCCCCGGAGGACATCACCACTGTGACCTGCAGCTATGGTGATCTGCCCGCCTGCAGCAGCCGGGAAATCAGCGAAAAGCTGCAGACACTGACCTTAAAAGAACGAATTAATCTTGTGGTGGGAGCAGGGCTGAAGGATATGCTGCTCAATTCCAGCTACGTGAAAGTCCCCGGAGCCGCCGGCAATACTACCTCCTCTCTGCTGGAAAAGGGCATCGTCAACTTGGTACTGGCGGACGGACCCGCCGGAATCCGGATTCAGCGGCGCTCCACCATCGCAAAAAACGGAACGGCAAAAATGGTGGACATGCAGCTGGACATGATGAAATATTTCCCTGATTTTCTGAAAAAGTTCTTCTGTGGAAATCCGGAAAAGGAGCAGGTATACTACCAGTACACCACCGCTTTCCCTGTTGCCACGGCCATGGCACAGACCTGGAATGCAGAGCTTCTGGAGGAAATGGGACGCGCCGTCGGCGAGGAAATGAAGGAATACGGTGTCACTTTCTGGCTTGCCCCCGGCATGAATATTCACCGCAACCCTCTTTGTGGACGTAATTTTGAATACTACAGCGAAGATCCTCTGTTAAGCGGCAAAATGGCTGCTGCAATCACCAGAGGCGTACAGCAGAACGAAGGCTGTTTCGTAACTCTGAAGCATTACTGCGGCAATAATCAGGAAAATAACCGCAATCACGTATCATCCAACATGACCGAACGGGCACTGCGTGAAATCTACCTGCGGGGATTCGAAATCGCCATCCGGGAAGGCCGGGCAGGCGGTCTTATGACCAGCTACAACAAAATCAACGGCGTCTACGCCAACAACAGCATGGATCTGCTGACCCGCGTCCTTCGTCAGGAATGGAGCTTTAAAGGTCTGATAATGACCGACTGGACCGCCACCTCCAAAGGCCAGAGCGACCCGGTCAGATGCAT
>JBJELO010000086.1:0-3368 GCA_051879195.1 Lachnospiraceae bacterium | reverse complement strand
CCTTTGTTGACCTGAACCTTACCCTGATCATCTACCCACGGTACGCGGAAAGAAATGATCCGTTCGGGTTCAACCAGACGTTCCAGAATACCAAGCTTTCTGTATTCCTCTTCATTCGCATCAATAACCAGTTTCAGAGAGTCCAGAACTTCCTTCACTGCCTGATGAAATTCAGGTTCACCGGGGTTCTGTTCAACGACTCTTGCATAAATTTCTTCTGTGTAGCTCATATTATTCCCTCACTTACACTTAAAATATTTAGCACTTGCTCACTTCAGCACTTGCTTAGTTTAAAGTATTACCGTAAAAAGCTTACCTTGGAATTATACAACTTTCTTTTTTATTTGTAAATATTATCCTTCAAATTGTTGCATTTTAAGCATTTTGCCAATCTTTTTTTCTTGAGATAATTTACAAAATAATAATAAATTATAATTTTTACTTATCTTACAATATTTACTGTATAAATCCATCCTGTTTTTTCCTAATATCACCGCATTTTTAATCCAATCCGGAAAGAAATCTGTTATTTCCGACAGGATAAAAATCATCAAGGAATTAATTGATGTTTTTTAATTTTATTTTTTTCACCCATGTTTTCATTATTGTACAAATCGAAAAGCTGTGTTATGCTAAAATTGAGTATCTTTAGAATCAGAGTCAGGAGGAAATCATGTTAACTGCAGAACTGGCAGAGCTTTTTATAAAACGTTATATTCAATATATTCCCTATCAGATCAACATCATGAATGAAAAAGGGATTGTCATTGCCAGCAGTGACAAATCCAGAGTAGGGGCATTCCATGAGGTTGCCTACAAAATCCTGAAAACAGATAATGTCATGATCCTCACAGAACATGATGTAAGCAATTATATCGGCGTTCAGTACGGTGTCAATTCCGCTATTCTCTATCATGGAGAAAAGGTCGGTGTAATCGGACTGACCGGCAATCCCTACGAAGTCCGCGATATGATCTCTGTTCTTCGTATTGCCATGGAACAGATGCTGGAATATGAGCTCGGAAAAAACAATGATAATTACCGGGGCAATCTCCGCACGCAGTTTATACATATGCTGCTCTACGAGGATACGGCGCATACCCGTTCCGAACTTTCCTTTTTAAGTACGCAGCTGGGATACCGGACAGATGTGAAGCGAATTCCCATACTGATCACCTGCTCCATGGACACGCAGCATGATTTTACCAACGAGCTGGTACAGCGCTGCAGCGGTGTTTCCGATCAGGATATCGTCATCAAACTCACCATCGGACAGGTTCTCGTTTTCAAGAGCTTCCCGGAGATGAGTGACGAAGCACTGTTCAACCAGTACAGGAAGACCATCGCTGATTTTCTGGCCCCTGTTCTGGAAGCGGCATACAGCCGCAGCAGCAATACAGAGGATTATCTCTGCTGCTGCTTTATCGGTACTTTTCAGAACCGTCTCAGTTATTACCGGAGCAGCTTCAACCACTGCCTGTGGCTTCAGAATCAGCTGGATGATACTACAAAGCTGCTTGGTGTATCTGATGAATTTTTTGAACAGAATCATGCCTCTGTCTATTATTTTTATGACAATATCGGCAGATATGTAAAAAACATCACCCCACTGCCGGAATTTCACCGCATTTACAATGCTGTGGCTGAAAAAATCGACGAAGAGCAGACTCACCGGATGATCGAGACCCTGGACACCCTGCAGAGACATAATTACAATATGAATTCCGCCAGTCAGGAACTCGGCATTCACAAAAATACCCTTATTTTCCGCTTTAACAAAATCAAGGCCAATTTCAATATCAACCCGGTGCAGAATGTAGCCGACCGTGAATTTATAGAGTATCTGGTCTATTACCTGAAAACACCGAAATAAACCGCTCGAAACCGACTGACCATAAAAAGACCATGCCCGGCACACATCACATAATGATACCTGCCGGGCATGGTCTTTTTTAATCTGTCAGAAGAAAACCTCTTTCCAACAGATCTTTTTCAATCTCATCCAGAATCTCCTCGCTGTCCGCTTCCACCGTATGAAAATGCGTATTCTTCGTTATGTTCTTCAGAGGACTGGACTGTCCGTTTTTCAGCTGCTCCAGAAATACGCTGACCTGCCTTCTTGAACTGATTCCCAGATCTCCGCGTATTGTCCCGTAAACCTTATGCATCACAAATACATCTATGATACTCCCGCCCAGATCCACGATGGCATTCAGTTCCTCTCCGATCTGTTCATCGGTGTGATGCACATGGAATATCCGGGACACCCGGGAAGGTGTCTTCAGAAGATATCCCCTGTTTGTGGAAATAATATCATGCCCCTGTGCTCTCAGCAATGCAATGTCCTGCACGATAATCTGCCGGCTTACGCCAAACATATCGGCCAGACTCCCGCCGGAAACCGGCAGCTTCCCGGAACGGAAAGTCTGTATAATCTCTTTTCTGCGTTCTTCGCTGTTCATACCCACCTACTGCCCTTCTCTGTCAATCTATTCCACTATCTTATCACAAATCCCCACAGTTTGCATTGCCATTCTTCACTTTTTACAGAACATGAAGATTTTTCAGCGAAATATCCAGAACCGGAGCAGAATGGGTAATGGCACCGCTGGATACATAATCCACGCCCAGAGACAGGATTTTTGAAATATTATCGCCTGTTATATTGCCGGAGCATTCGGTCTCGGCTCTGCCATCAATGATACGGATTGCTTCCCGCATCTGTTCAACACTCATATTGTCCAGCATGATAATATCGGCGCCCGCGTCCACGGCTTCCCGTACCATGTCCAGATTTTCCGTCTCCACCTCGATTTTTCTGACAAAAGGTGCATATTCTTTTGCCAGACGCACCGCTTCCGTCACACTGCCGGCTGCCCCGATATGATTATCTTTCAGCAGTACGCCATCACTGAGATTGTAACGGTGATTATATCCGCCGCCAACTTTTACCGCATATTTTTCAAAAATACGCATATTGGGCGTAGTTTTTCTTGTATCGAGCAGCTTTGTACGGGTTCCTTTCAGAAGTGAAGCCACCTGATGCGTACAGGTAGCGATGCCGCTCATCCGCTGCAGATAATTCAGTGCGGTCCGTTCCCCGGATAACAGCACCCGAATGTCACCGGTCACAGTTCCCAGCAGCTGGCCCTTTTTCACTTCATCTCCGTCTTTGCATTTCAGATCAAAGGCAACATCCTCATCCAGCAGGGTAAAGACCCTGCAGAAAACATTAAGTCCGCAAATGATGCCATCCTGTTTACACAGCAAATCGGCCTGCCCTTTTTTCGCTTCTCTCATAACTGCGTTGGTAGTAACATCCTCACTGGAAATATCCTCCTGCAGCGCCATTTTAATCAGATTGTCCA
>JBJELO010000085.1:0-15183 GCA_051879195.1 Lachnospiraceae bacterium | reverse complement strand
GTCATATGGTTCGTAAGATGATCGAAGCACAGGAAAAAGAGATGGCAGGCAGAGAAAGATAAGCGATAAGAAGAAAGATTATCCGAACAGCCGGTCATAAAAGCTGAAAACGGGCAGCAGATTTTATCTGCTGCCTGTTTTTTATAAGCTGTCAAATGGAAACATCTGATCCGGCGGATAAACCGGGGCTGGGAAAATACGGAAAGCAGTTGTAAATTCCAAAATTACTCAGCGGGGAAAAACTTCATGCAGTAGGATGCCTGGAATTTTTCAGACGGCTTTAATGTGGTTCCGTATTCTCGCTTTGATACGTCGCCGGAGAAGGATGCCCGATCGGCACGTCCGTACCAGGGTTCAAGGCAGACGAACGGGGCCTGTTTGCCGGCAGGTGACCAGATTCCGAACAGAGGGGCATCAAAATCCATGGTGACATAAGGATTCTGATTGGGGAGACAAAGAGAAAGCCGGTGAATCTGATTGCCTTCCACAATCAGCGCATCCCGGTCAAAGAGATGCTCAGTCAGATGCAACCTGCCATTATCCAGAGGGTATGCCGCTGTTTCTTCCGATAATACTCCCTCATCGGTCAGAACACCGCAGATGAGCTCAGAAGCATCTGTATGGAGATCGATGGAATAATCGGTCTGTTTCCCTTGACCTTCCAGCGGGCAATAAAAAGCAGGATGGGCGCCGATGGAAAAATGAAGCTCTTCTTTTCCGGGATTTTCAACCTGCCATTCGGTTACAATCTGATTGTCACGAAGTGTGTATGTAATCCCGAGAGAAAATTCCATGGGATAAAGTCGGCGGGTTTCATCATTGGAATCCAGTATAAAACTGAGAGATTCCGTATCCTGATGAATCAGTGTAAATTCCATGTCCCGGGCAAATCCATGCTGTCCCATGGGCCATTTCTCCCCTTTATACAGAAATTGTTTCTGATTATAGCTGCCCACAACGGGAAAAAGGACGGGAGAGTGGCGTTTCCAGTATTTCGGATCGGCATTCCACATGTATTCCGTACCGTCAGCACCGGTTATCCGGCAGATTTCAGCGCCTTCAGATGAAACTTCGAGAGTAAGGAAATCGTTGGTCAGTTGATAGATGGACATAATGATACCTCCGCATATTGAATTGATAGTAGTGAATTTAAAATTATGTAACCTGACAGGAATTGTCAGCTACTATGTCTATATTATAATCGAAACAGCCGGCTATCACAAGAAAGATTCCTGCGGTATTTCTGAATACCTCCTGATAAAAATACCGGTGCGTATACAAAGCAGGGACAGGAGAGGCAGTTTGGGGTTTGACAACGGACTGGAAAAAGAGTATACTGGACAAAATTTAACAGGAAAGGATTTTTGTATGAGTTACATATATTTACTGCCCGGAATTTTGCTGGCGATCACTCTTCATGAGTTTGCGCATGGCTGGGTTTCCTGGAAGCTGGGTGACCCGACGCCAAAGCAGGAAGGAAGGCTGTCACTGAATCCGCTTCATCATCTGGATCCGCTGGGGGCATTGTGCATGCTGTTTTTCCATATGGGATGGGCAAAGCCGGTTATGATTAATCCTTATTATTATAAGAACAAGAAGGCCGGGGTCGCCATGGTCAGTCTGGCCGGTCCGCTGATGAATATACTGACCGGCGCCATCGGGATTATCATACTGGCCTGGATGGAGGTTTCTGTTTATACAGGGACTTTGACAGTTAACAGTTTTGTAGATACGATTTATACATTACTGTATTATTTTTCTCTTCTGAGTATTAATCTGGCAGTTTTCAATCTGATTCCGCTTCCTCCTCTTGACGGGTCCAAAATTATTGGGATTTTTCTTCCTGATACGATTATGAACTGGATTGAGAGACACAGCCAGTATTTTATGATTATTCTTCTGGCAGCACTTTATCTGGGAATTCTGGATACTCCTATCGATGCGGCATTTGACTTTATCCACGATGGAATATGGAATTTTGCATTTTCTCTTTTTCAGCATAAGCTGGTAGGTGTTGTATAGAATCTGAATGGATTGAGAATTCTTCAGAGACATATAATCGAAAATGAAACATAAGCAGACAGCCGGCAACGGGATATCCCGGAACCGGCTGTCTGTTTATGTAATATGTATTTAATCGGATTAACGTTAATTGTTATCTGAAGAAAGAGGAATATTTTCAGCGTCAGCTTCTGTTTCAGGCTGCTCAATAGTTGATTTGGATTCCTGAACTGTTGATTCAGATGTTTCAGATTCCTGATCAGCAGCAGAAGTTTCGGCAGCAGTTGTTTCCTGAACATCAGATTCAGCAGATGCTGTTTCAACAGCAGTTTCTGTTGTTTCGGCAGCAGTAGTTTCTTTTGCTGTTTCAGCAGCGGTGTTATCAGCTGTTGCAACAGGCTTGGTATAAACAACCTTGGCAGTAGCAGCAGAAGATGCGCTGACTACGTTGGATGCAGAACTCTTGCGGAACGCTTTAATTACATAGGAATATTTTGTGCCGCTTTTCGCTTTTGTATCACTGTAGGATACGGCTTTCTGACCGGATACGGTCTTCACAAGAGAGTAGGATCCGTTAGCTGCTTTGCGGTAAACTTTATATCCGGTTGCATATTTAACGGTATTCCATTTTACGGTAATACCTGTATCAACTGCGGAAGCCTTAACGTTGGAAGGTGTTGCAATTTTTGTAGTTGCAGTCATGCCTTTTGTATTGCAGGGGCTTGTTCTGGAAGAAGAATAAGCCTTTACAGTATAGATATACTTGCCCGCATATGCGGTGGTATCTTTATAGGTAACATTATTGCTGCCTTTTACAGTAGCGATTTTCTTGTAAGAACCACCTGACACTTTACGATAAACATAATATCCGCTTGCGCCGTTTACTTTTTTCCAGCTGACATTGACAGATGTATTGCTGACAGAGGAAGAAGCGGTTTTCGTTGATGTCATCTGCGGCTGCTGCAGCGAACCCGAAACATTCACAGTCGGGCGTGCAATGAGCACGATACCTGAAGTGGAGTAATTACGTTTTACAACACCTACTCTTGAATTGGCAGCTTCTACAATCTTGCCGTTTCCTACATAAATGGCTGCGTGTGTAATATTACGGTAACGACCATTGGAGTAGGAGGAAGTATAAATCAGATCTCCGGGAAGCAGCTCGCTTGCGGAAACTTTGCTGTAGGATACTGTTTTGCAGGAATCGTTCAGGATGCTGGCAGATCCTGCTGCGGTGGGAGCCCAGCTTGTTTTGCCGCCGATGTATACGCCGGCACTGGCATAGGAACGCCATACAAGAGAACTGCAGTCATAGTAGCCGCTGCTCATACGTTTGGACTGGCTGTAACGGCAGCCAACTGCATCATTGGCATAATTGACTGCTTTATATGTTTCCTTGGAAACGACTTCTACTTTTAAGGTGAGTTTTTTACCGTTTACTGTAGCGTAAATATTGGCACGTCCAATATTCTGGCCGGTTACTTTACCGGAAGAACTGACAGAAGCAATGTTGGTATTACTGGTGCTCCATTTTACTGAAGAACAGGACCCCTGTACTTTTGCGCTATAAGTCTGTCCAACATACATCAGCTTGTAGGTTGCTGAGAGAGAATTGGAAGCTGCAGAAGCATCAATGCTGTTATTACCAAAGATGCCGGCAAAAATCACCATTGCGAGCAGTGCGAGTGTAGCTGCGAATTTCTTTTGTTTCACGTTAAGTCCTCCTGAAATTAAATACATATTATAAATATTACATAAATGTTAATTATTTGTTTCATTTTTTGTTCTGTTAAGGAGTATACAATATCTTCCAGAAAAAATCTACCCCTTTTTTTAAAAAAAGTTAAAAAAAATGTAACAAAATTATCGCATAAATGAAATATACAAACATATGTACTAAAAAATCTGCTTCCGGGATTGCCAAATCCCAGGAATTGTGATAGTATTTAGCAGGACCGAAACGTGAACGGCTGAAATTACAGCAGCCTGTATTCCTGAATCTCCTGGCAGGCGAGGAGCTCCCAAAGGGCATCCATCAGTGTGGATAAAGTGGCATAGCGGCCTTCCAGATCTTCACAGAGATAGAGTGACGCGGCAGGGAAATAACTGACCTGATAGTTTTTTCCTGAACAGCTGCGAATTTCCACAACCGGTTCATCATCTTCGTTTTCAATGGCCTGATGGAAGAGGCCATCCAGCTTTTCCATCAGTTCATGTTTTTTTATGCTGTTTTCAGCGACCCAGACAGGGATTCCGTCTTCCACAACGGTAATCCACTTCCGGATTTTACCGTTTTTAACAGTAGTAAGTGTAAGTGGTTTCTGTTTCATGATTGAATCTCCTGTTCCAGACCGTGATCGAACAGATTGCACAGGTCGTTCATGCATTGTTCTTCGTCGATACCGTCACATTCCAGTTCAATTTCCGTGCCGCATACGAGAGCGGCTGACAGGATATGGATCATACTTTTTACATTAATTATATAATGTCTGTAACGGATTGTTGATGTGCATTGATATTCTCTTGCATGTCTGGACAGGATCAGAGCAGGATCAACATTTAAACCGGATGGATTAGTAATGGTAATATTTTTTTTGATCATTGAAATATCTCCTTCCGTACCATGATTTATTTTGAATATTATTATAAAATAGGTTGTTGTATTTTACAACTGAAAGAAAGGGGAATTTGCCCATGAACCAGTATAATGCGGATGCAATTACAGTTCTGGAGGGACTGGAGGCCGTCAGAAAGCGGCCCGGTATGTATATAGGAAGCACCGGAAGCCGGGGACTCAATCACCTGGTGTATGAGATTGTCGATAATGCGGTGGATGAGCATCTGGCCGGCTTTTGTGACAGGATTGAAGTGACACTGGAACAGGACGGTTCCGTCACTGTGTTGGATAACGGCCGGGGAATTCCGGTAGATATGCATAAGAAAGGGGTATCTGCGGAGCGTATTATTTTTACAACTCTGCATGCCGGCGGTAAATTTGACAACAGTACCTATAAGGTATCAGGGGGGCTTCACGGTGTGGGTTCTTCCGTTGTTAATGCTCTGTCTGAATGGATGGAGGTGACTGTTTATAAAGATGGTTTTATTTATAAGGATCGCTATGCGTATGGACAGCCGGACATGGAATTGAGGGACGGGCTGCTGGTTCCCTGCGGAAAGACCAGACAGACCGGGACTTCCATACGTTTTTATCCCGATAAACAGATATTTGAACATATCCGTTTTAAAGAAGAGCAGATTAAAAGCCGCCTTCATGAAACCGTATATCTGAATCCGGGACTGACAATCGTTTTCCGGGATCTGAGGGAGGGGAAAAATCCGGAGCCGTTTATTTTCCATGAGCCGGAAGGGCTGTCTCAATATATAAGGGAACTGAACCGGGGAAAGGAAACCTGTACGGATGTTATTTATTTTTCAGGAGAGGAGGATAACATTCTGGTGGAATGTGCTCTGCAGTTTACCACCGATTTTGAAGAGAATATTTTCGGTTACTGCAATTGTATCAATACTTCGGAAGGAGGTACCCACATCACCGGTTTTAAAGGGAAATTTACTTCCATTATTAACAGTTATGCCAGAGAGCTTGGTATCCTGAAAGAGAAAGATACCAACTTTACAGGCCCTGACACCCGGTGCGGAATGACTGCGGTTCTGGCAATCCGTCATCCGGATCCGCTTTTTGAAGGACAGACCAAAACAAAACTGGGCAATTCCGATGCGGCCAGGGTAGTTACGTCGGTAACCGGCGAAAAGCTGGAGCTGTATTTTGACAAGAATCTGGAGACTCTGAAATCGGTCATCGGTCGTGCAGAGACTTCTGCGAAGATCCGCAAGTCGGAACTGAAAGCGCGCAGCAATGTTCTGGGCAGGAGCAAGTATTCCTTCGATTCCAACGGAAAGCTGGCCAACTGCGAGGGTAGGGATCCTTCGAAAAATGAGATTTTTATCGTAGAGGGAGATTCTGCGGGCGGATCAGCCAAAACGGCCAGGGACCGTAAATTTCAGGCGATTCTTCCCATCCGGGGCAAGATTCTCAATGTGGAAAAAGCGTCCATGGATAAAGTCTTGGCCAATGCGGAGATCAAATCCATGGTTCTGGCGTTCGGGTGCGGTTTTTCCGAAGGCTACGGTATGGATTTCAATATTGAAAAGCTGAAATACGATAAGATTGTGATCATGACGGATGCTGATGTGGACGGTGCCCATATCAGTACGCTGCTTCTCACATTTTTCTACCGGTTTATGCCGGAACTGATTCTGCAGGGACACGTTTATCTGGCAACGCCTCCTCTGTATAAAGCGGTTCCCCAAAAGGGCCCCGAGGAATACCTTTATGATGATGCTGCGCTGGAAAAGTACAGAAAGACTCATAAAAATTTTACGCTTCAGCGCTATAAAGGTCTTGGTGAGATGGATGCATCCCAGCTGTGGGAAACAACTCTGAATCCGGCGACACGGGTTCTGAAACAGGTTGAGATCGATGACGCGCGCATGGCCAATGAAGTAACACAGATGCTGATGGGCAGTGAAGTGGGTCCGCGTCGTACTTTCATTATTGATCACGCAGATGAAGCGGAACTGGATGTATAGGAAACTGAGAGGTAGATGAACAATGGATACAAAAATGATACATACTGATTATTCGGATTGCATGCGGCAGTCCTATCTGAATTATTCCATGAGTGTAATTACGGCCCGTGCGCTTCCTGACATCAGAGACGGTCTGAAGCCGGTACAGCGCAGGACACTTTATGCCATGTCCGAGCTGGGACTCAGTTCTGACAAGCCCCACAGAAAATGTGCCCGTATCGTGGGTGATACCATGGGTAAGTATCATCCTCACGGAGATTCTTCCATATATGAAGCGCTTGTGGTGATGTCACAGGATTTCAAGAAGAATGAGCCGCTGGCGGAGCCTCACGGTAATTTCGGTTCCATCGAAGGCGACGGAGCCGCGGCCATGCGATATACGGAGGCGCGTCTTCAGAAGCTGACGGAAAAGGTGTATCTGGCTGATCTGGAGAAAAACGTGGTGGATTTTGTTCCCAACTTTGATGAAACGGAGAAAGAACCGGTGGTGCTTCCGGTCCGTATTCCCAATATTCTGGTCAACGGTGCAGAGGGAATTGCCGTTGGTATGACTACCAGCATTCCTTCTCATAATCTGCGGGAAGTTCTGGAGTGCACTGCAGCCTATATCGATAATCCTGATATTACAACGGAAGAACTTCTGAAGATTATGCCGGGACCTGATTTTTCCACAGGCGGCATTGTAGCCAATCAGGAAGATCTGGTTTCGATTTATGAGAACGGAACCGGTAAAATCCGTCTTCGCGGAAAGGTTGTTCTGGAAGAAGGAAAAAAGCGGACGGAAAGAGACAAACTGGTGATTACCGAGATTCCCTATACCATGATCGGCGAAGGCATCCGCCGTTTTCTCTCCGATACGGCACAGCTGGCGGAAAGTAAAAAACTGCCGGAGATTACGGATATTTCCAACGAATCTTCCAAAGAAGGTATCCGTATCGTACTGGAGCTGAAAAAGGGTGCCGATGTGGAACGGGTGAAGAATATCCTGTTTAAAAAGACACGTCTGGAAGATACATTCGGTGTCAATATGATCGCCATTGTGGACGGGCGTCCGACTCTGCTCAGTCTGAAATCGGTTTTTAAGCATTTTGTTGATTTCCAGATTGAGATCAATCAGCGCAAATACACATGGATGCTTGCGGAAGAACAGAAGAAAAAAGAAGTGCAGGAAGGTCTGATCCAGGCGGTGGATATCATTGACCTGATTATTGAGATCATCCGGGGCAGCAAAACTCAGGCTCAGGCAAAGGCATGCCTGATGGGAGATCCTTCCGGAGTCACTTTTCGCCACAGAAGTTCGGCTGCGGAAGCAGCGAAACTCAGTTTTACCGAAAGACAGGCTCAGGCGATTCTCGATCTGCGTCTTTCCCGGCTCATCGGGCTGGAGATTGCGGCGCTGAACAAAGCATACAAAGACACATGTGCTAAAATCAAACGTTATGAGAAGATTCTCGGCAGCAGGAAAATCATGCTCAATACGATTAAGGAAGATCTCCGGAAGATTCAGGAAGAATTCGGACATGAACGCAGGACTGTGATCACTTCTCTGGAAGAAGCTCATGAGGTGAAAGAAGAGGTCAAAGTAGAAGATGTTCTGTTCCTGATGGATCGCTTCGGCTATGTAAAGACGGTGGAAGCTTCTGCACTGACGAAAAACAGTGAACAGCTTCAGGATTACCGGTATGCGTTCCTCTGTAAAAATGTGGGCAGAATTCAGCTTTTCACCAGAGAAGGGCGGATGCATCAGATCAAGGTGATGGACATTCCTTTTCAGAAACTGCGGGAAAAGGGGGTCCCTGTGGACAACATCAGCAATTACGATTCTTCAAAGGAAAATCTGATTTTTGCCTGCGCCTGTGCGGATCATCCGGAGCAGGAGCTGATTTTTGCCACTGCCGGCGGACTGATTAAAAAAACGGCAGCGTCGGAGTTTATTACCAATACCAGAACGATTGCCGCCACCAGGCTGGGCAGCGGGGATGAACTGGTTTACGTGGATTTTTACAGTAAAAAACAAGTGATTCTGCATTCTGAAAAAGGCAGCTTCCTGCGGTTTGCATCGGAAGAGTTAAGCAGCGGTAAGAGAAATACACTGGGTCAGAAAGGTATTTCTCTGGCAGAAGGAGATCGTGTAAAAGAAGTATGGCAGGTTACCCCGGGAGAGGATAATCAGATACAAACCGGCAAACAGATCATAGAATTGAAACGGATCAGGCTTTCCTCGAGAGGCGGCAGAGGAATCAAGCTTCGTCTGCAGCAGTAACAGAAGCAGCGGTCTGACAGGCATTTGGAACAGAGCCTGCAGATCGCTGCAAAATTTTTTAAAATAAAATATAAAATAGTGTTGACAAATAAATGGAGTGGTGGTATCTTTAAACATGTAAATGTTAGCACTCTTTTGGAGTGAGTGCTAACAAGCCTGAAACTGAAATATTGACACTGCATACTGAAGAAAGGATGGTGAAGGATGGAACTTGATCAGAGAAAGCTGAAGATTTTGAATGCAATTATTCAGACGTATCAGGAAACCGGAGAACCGGTAGGCTCCAGAACCATTTCCAAATTTACGGATCTGAATCTCAGTTCGGCAACAATCCGGAATGAGATGGCGGATCTGGAAGAGATGGGGCTGATTGTTCAGCCACATACTTCAGCAGGCAGGATTCCTACCGATCTGGGGTACCGGTATTATGTGAATCAGCTGATTGAGGAAAAAGACCAGCAGGTTTCTGAGATGAAAGATTTCCTGATAGAGCGGGTTGACCGTCTGGAGCTTCTGTTAAAGCAGATGGCAAAGATTCTGGCAGCCAATACCAATTACGCCACCATGATTACCGGACCAAGCTATTCCAACACAAAACTGAAATTCATACAGCTGTCCAGAATGTCGGAAGACAAACTGCTTGTGGTAGTCGTTGTGGACGGCAATCTGGTGAAGAATTCCATTGTGGCTCTGAGAGAAGAACTTTCCGATCAGGATGTTCTTTCATTGAATCTGCTTCTCAACAGCAGACTGAACGGATTGTCGCTCAATGAAATCAATCTGGGCATCATTCATGAGCTGGAAATGCAGGCAGGGGATTATGGCAATGTGGTGAAAGCAGTCATTGATGCGGTGGCAGATGCCCTCAATGCGGACGGCGCCGACATGCAGATTTTTACCAGCGGAGCGACCAACTTTTTCAAATATCCGGAGCTTACCACCAGTTCAACGGCCAGCGATCTGATTCATACGTTTGAAGACAAGAAGGAACTGGAAGATCTGGTCAGAAAGGCGGCTCAGGACCTGCAGAGCGAGGAAGGCGGAAGCAAGGACAACATTCAGGTTTATATCGGCAACGAGATGCCCATGCAGACCATGAAAGACTGCAGCGTAGTAACAGCTAATTACGAATTAAAAGATGGTATTAAAGGAACAATAGGTATTATCGGACCGAAGCGTATGAATTACGAAAAGGTTCTTGATACGCTGAGGAATCTGACCGCGCAGCTGGATATTATTTTTGATGAACCGGCGGCCGGTGATGACGATGGCGGCGATGAAGGCGGAAGCTGATATTCCACAGAATTATCAGATGATATATATTTTAATACAGGTAAGAAAGGATGACCAATATGGCTGAAACAAATGCGGATGAAGTCCTGGCTCAGGATGAAGTGACAGAGCAGGATGCCGTGGAAACGGAAGCAGCTGAAGAAGCAGTACAGCAGGAAACTGACGAAGCGTCTTCGGAAGCAGCTGATACTGATCAGGATGAGAAAAAAGATAAAAAAGGCTTCTTTAAAAAGAAAAAGGATAAAAAAGACGAGCAGATTGAGGAACTCAATGACCGCCTGAAACGTAATATGGCAGAGTTTGACAATTTCAGAAAACGTACTGAGAAAGAAAAAGCGGCCATGTTTGAGGTGGGAGCAAAAAGTGTAGTTGAGAAAATCCTGCCCGTTGTGGACAATTTTGAAAGAGGTCTTGCAACCGTGCCCGAAGAGGAAAAGGAAGCTCCTTTTGTACAGGGCATGGATAAAACATACAAACAGCTGATCAAGATGCTGGAGGATATGGAAGTGGTTCCCATCGAAGCGGTCGGACAGGAGTTTGACCCGGCTTTCCACAACGCTGTTATGCATGTGGATGATGAGAATGCAGGAGACAATGTGGTAGTGGAAGAATTCCAGAAGGGATATACCTACCGTGGCAGTGTGGTACGATTCAGCATGGTCAAGGTAGCCAACTGATCCGTATCTGTCACAGCAGTTTATTATAGATAATGATTTATTTGTTAACAGGTGGCATTTAAGCCGTATATAAACAGGAGGAAATGATTATGAGTAAGATTATTGGTATTGACTTGGGTACAACAAACTCATGTGTAGCAGTTATGGAAGGTGGTAAACCGGTGGTTATCGCCAATGCAGAAGGTGTGAGAACAACTCCTTCCGTAGTAGCATTTGCAAAGAACGGTGAGCGTCTTGTTGGCGAGCTGGCAAAACGTCAGGCGGTTACCAATGCGGAAAAGACAATTTCTTCTATTAAAAGACATATGGGCTCTGATTACAGAGTGACAATTGATGATAAAAAGTATTCACCTCAGGAAATTTCAGCCATGATTCTGCAGAAACTGAAAGCAGATGCTGAAAGCTATCTGGGTGAGTCTGTAACAGAGGCTGTTATCACAGTTCCTGCATATTTCAACGATGCACAGAGACAGGCAACAAAGGATGCAGGCAAGATCGCCGGTCTGGAAGTAAAACGTATCATCAACGAGCCTACAGCAGCAGCTCTGGCTTACGGTCTTGACAACGAGAATGAGCAGAAGATCATGGTATATGACCTTGGCGGCGGTACATTCGATGTATCCATTATCGAAATCGGTGACGGTGTTATTGAAGTATTATCTACAAACGGTGATACCTTCCTTGGCGGCGATGACTTTGATAACAAGCTGACTGATTACATGCTGGCTGAATTCAAACGTACTGAAGGTGTCGATCTTTCTACTGATAAGATGGCTCTGCAGAGACTGAAAGAAGCAGCTGAAAAGGCGAAAAAGGAATTATCTTCCGCAACTACAACCAATATCAACCTGCCTTTCATCACTGTAACAGCAGATGGCCCCAAACATCTGGATATGACCATCACCCGTGCGAAATTCAATGAACTGACCAACGATCTGGTTGAGAGAACAGCCATTCCTGTTCAGAATGCATTAAGAGATGCCGGTCTGACCGCTTCCGAGATTTCCAAGGTTCTGCTGGTTGGTGGTTCCACACGTATCCCCGCTGTTCAGGATAAGGTTAAACAGTTAACCGGCAAAGAGCCCAACAAGAGCCTGAACCCTGATGAATGTGTTGCAATCGGTGCTTCTATCCAGGGTGGTAAGCTGGCTGGTGATGCAGGTGCCGGCGACATCCTTCTGCTGGATGTAACTCCGCTGACTCTGTCCATCGAAACCATGGGCGGTATTGCAACAAAACTGATTGAAAGAAATACTACAATCCCTACAAAGCACAGCCAGATCTTCTCTACTGCAGCTGACAATCAGACGGCCGTTGATATCAACGTATTGCAGGGTGAGAGACAGTTTGCAAGAGACAACAAGAGTCTGGGACAGTTCAGACTGGACGGTATCCCGCCTGCAAGAAGAGGTGTGCCTCAGATTGAAGTAACATTTGATATTGATGCCAACGGTATTATCAACGTATCCGCCAAGGACCTGGGTACCGGCAAGGAGCAGCATATTACCATCACTTCCAGCACCAATATGTCTGATGATGAAATCGACAGAGCTGTTAAGGAAGCTGCTGAGTATGAAGCTCAGGATAAGAAGAGAAAAGAAGCAATTGATGCAAGAAACGATGCCGACAGCATGGTATTCCAGACAGAACAGGCTTTGAAGGATGCAGGTGATCAGCTTGATGCTGCTTCCAAGGCAACTGTAGAAGCTGACATTGCAGACCTGAAGAAGATTCTGGAGGCTACTCAGAATATGGAAGTAACCGAAGCTCAGGCTGAGGAATTAAAGGCCGGCAAAGAAAAACTGATGAATGACGCTCAGGTTCTGTTCCAGAAATTATACGAGAAGGCTCAGGCAGCAGGTGCGGCAGGATCAGCAGGTCCCGATGCAGGCGCAGCAGGCAGCGGCGGAGCCGATGACGATGTTGTTGATGCTGATTACAAGGAAGTATAATAAAAGCCTGATAATATGGAAAGCATAGTATATTAATCTGATATCGGAACAGGTGTTTAATATTTGATATAAGTTCTAAAACCTGTATACTAACACGCACAAACGGAACGCCGCATGCGACGTTCCGTGTAGTGCGTTTAAGCAAACTTGGAAAAGGTGATTTTATGGCAGAAAAAAGAGACTATTACGAGGTGCTTGGCGTAGATAAGAATGCCGATGAAGCAACTTTGAAGAAAGCATACCGTAAGCTGGCCAAGAAATATCATCCGGACACGAATCAGGGCGATGAGGAAGCAGCTGAGAGATTCAAGGAAGTTCAGGAAGCGTATGCCATCCTGGGTGATCCGGAAAAAAGAAAACAGTATGATCAGTTCGGTCATGCGGCATTTGATCAGACAGCAGGCGGCGCCGGTGGATTCGGTGGATTCGGCGGTTTTGATTTCGGCGGAGATATGGGCGATATTTTCGGCGATTTATTCGGATTCGGAGGCGGCAGCAGACGGAGCAACTACAATGGCCCTGTAAAAGGTGCCAATCTTCGTGCAGCTGTCCGCATTACGTTTGAAGAAGCAGTGTTCGGCGTGGAGAAGGAGATTGAGCTCAATCTGAAGGATGAGTGTACCGATTGCCACGGTACCGGCGCAAAACCCGGCACTTCTCCTGAAACCTGTACAAAATGTAACGGCCGTGGCCGGATCGTTACAAGACAGCAGAGCATGTTCGGCATGGTTCAAAGCGAGCAGGTATGTCCCGAATGCGGCGGCAGCGGTAAAGTGATTAAGTATAAGTGTCCCAAGTGCGGCGGCAGCGGCTTTACTTCTTCCAGGAAGAAGATTCAGATCTCGGTTCCGGCAGGTATCGATGATGGTCAGAGCATCCGCATCCGCGGCAAGGGCGAACCCGGCAGAAACGGCGGCGAGAGAGGCGATCTGCTGGTAGAAGTTATGATTGCCGAGCATCCCGTGTTCCAGCGCCAGGATACGACAATCTTTTCCACTGTACCCATCAGTTTTGCAACTGCAGCTCTGGGAGGTCCTGTCCGCATAAAAACTGTGGACGGTGAAGTGGAATATCAGGTACAGCCCGGCACACAGACCGACACACGTATTCGTCTGCGCGGCAAAGGCGTCCCCTATCTGCGCAATAAAGCAACCCGCGGCGATCATTATGTAACATTTGTGGTTCAGGTTCCCCGTTCTCTTACACAGGAGCAGAAAGATGCCCTGAAGGCATTTGCCGAGACGATGGGAGAGGAAACAAATGGCAGTGAACATGAGAAAAAGAAGGGTATCTTCGGAAAGAAAAAGAAATAAATAAAGATGAAGTGGATTCGTATTAGTATAGATACCACCACAGCAGCCGTAGATTTTATCAGTGAGATGTTAAATGAGCTGGGCGTGGAAGGAATTGAAATAGAGGATAATGTTCCCCTGACGGAAGCGGAAACAAAGGGGATGTTTATTGATATTCTGCCGGAACAGGCACCTGATGACGGCAGCTCAACCGTTTCCTGCTATCTGGAAACCGATGTGGATGTGGAGGCACTGACGGCACAGATCAAGGATGGCCTGGATGAGATTTCCGCATTTGTGGAGATCGGTTCGGGAAAACTGACGCTTTCCGAGACGGAGGATAAGGACTGGATCAACAACTGGAAGCAGTTTTTCAAACCATTCTGTGTGGATGAGATCCTGATTAAACCCACATGGGAAGAAGTTCCCGAAGAACATAAGGATAAGATGATGATCGAGATTGATCCCGGTACGGCGTTCGGAACGGGATCTCATGAAACGACCCGTCTCTGCATCCGCCAGATTCAGAAATATATGAAAAACGGTGACCGGGTGATGGATATCGGAACCGGCAGCGGCATTCTTTCCATAGCTGCCATGAAACTGGGCGCTTCTGAAGTATTTGCAACAGATGTGGATGAATTTGCAATTCAGGCAGCTCTTGAGAATGTAGCAGTCAATCATATTCCTGCTGAAAAAGTAAAGATGCTGACCGGTGATATTATCGGTGATCCGGCAATTCAGGAAGAGGCCGGATACGAATGTTATGATTTTGCAGTAGCCAATATTCTGGCGCCTGTAATCATTCTGCTGCAGGGAGAAATCGGAAAACATCTGAAATCCGGCTCCTATTTCGTAACATCGGGTATCATCAATACAAAAGAAGAAGAAGTAAAAGCTGCTTTTGCAGCCAATCCCGAATTTGAAGTAGTAGAAACGATGCATGACAATGACTGGGTATCCATTGTAGCCAGAAAAAGGTAGAAGGTAACTGTTCAGACTTCAGCCGGAAAATGGGATTTTTGAGGCAGAATGACTGTAATATCCTGTACAGGGACGCGCTCTCGCTCTGATCAAACGCAGCGGATGCTAACCTC
>JBJELO010000084.1:0-3441 GCA_051879195.1 Lachnospiraceae bacterium | reverse complement strand
GGTTTATCGTAATATTGAGGCCACAAAGCCCTGGGAAAAGCTGAAAAAGAACCTTCTGATGATTCTCCAGATCCTGACAGTGATTCTGCTTGTTTTTGCGCTGATGGGTCCCTGGCTGAGATCGGCGGGGAAAGAGCATGAGCAGGTGATTCTGGTGTTGGACAGCAGTGCCAGCATGGATACGCTGTATGATGGCCGGCAGACAAGACTGGAGGCGGCAAAGGAAGCAGCCTGCAGCTATGTGGACAGCCTTCCGGCGGGGACATTGATCCATGTGGTTAACAGCAATCAGCAGGCAGTTCTTGTTCTGTCCAGCAGCAGGGACAGAACGGAGGCGAAAAACAGAATCCGCAGTATTGAGCAGACCAGCCTGGCCGGGGATTTATCAGTTTCTCTTGGTCTGGTTCAGTCCTGTGCCAGCCAGTCTGAGGATGCGCAAATCGCATTTTTTACAGATACGGCTTTTGATATGGGAGATCTGAAAGCTTCCGTAGAGAATTTTTACAGTGATGCGGACAATATTTCCGTAGATACGGTCAGTTATGCGGAAAAGGAAGGAAAGTTCCTGATTCTGGCCCAGCTGACAAATCGTTCGGGAAAGGCGCGGACAGTGGAAATCAATCTGTACGGCACAGACGGGCAGGGGGAAGAGAGACTTCTCGATATTGCTTCAGCAGAGATTCCCGAGGGGGAAAGCCAGCCGGTTTATTTTGAGCTGGAAACGGGTGAAGCTTCCGGTCTGCAGGTGCTGCGGGCGGAACTGAATGGAAAAGATGGGCTGGCCGGTGACAATTCGGCCTGGTGTGTGGCAGACAAAACCGGGGCGAGCCGCGTACTTCTGGTAACGCAGTCCAATCTGTTTGTGGAAAAAGCATTTACCAATCTGCCGGGAATCGAGCTGTACCGTACATCTGACAATAATCTGTCGGCGGGCATGTCTGCGGATGGGTATACTTTGTATATTTTTGACGGCATTGTGCCGGATACGCTGCCGGATACGGGGAGCTTCCTGTTTATCAACTGTGAATCGGAAGAAATTTTTAAAAATTGTGGAAAAGTACAGGGGAAATTGCTTGCCTTTGTGGATAGTGATGTAACTTCTTATGTATCCGGTGCGAAATTCGGTGTCAATGAGTCGAAAATCTATCAGGTGCCCTCCTGGGGTACCGGCTTTCTGAAATCCGGCGATGATTGGGCCGGTTTTTACGGAAATTATGACGGACACAGAATTGCAGTGCTGGGATTTGATCTTCACCAGACGGATCTGGGCCTTCAGGCGGAATTTCCTGTGCTGATATCGGAGCTGTCGGATTATCTGCTGAATGGAGGGCTGACGGAGAAAAATTCCTACACGGCGGGTGACAGCGTGATGCTTCACGGAAGCACAAAAGGGTCGGAACTGACACTGAAGCTGCCGGACGGGAAGACGGAAACACTGGATGCTTCTCAGGCAGCCGGTTCCTACGTGCAGGTGACGCAGACCGGTGTCTACGAGGTTTCCCAGGAACTGGACGGAAAAGTGAAAAATCAGAAATTTTCTTCCGGTTTCCCTGCGGAACTGGAATCATCGGTGGTTTCCGCACAGAGTATGGTGAAAGAGGATGGTGAGGATACCGGTCTTCCGACGCGTATGGGTGCGCTGGATATCAGAAATTATGTACTGATTCTGCTGCTGTTTCTGCTGGCAGCGGAGTGGATTATCTATATCAGGATGCAGTAAGCAGAGGATACTGTAAATGCGGAATGCAGTGAGCAGATGATTATAGTAAGGAGAGATAACTATGCAGTTGGAAATCGCGCGCCCCTGGGTGCTGCTGCTTCTGCCGGTGTTTGCCGGAATTGTAATCTGGTCAGCCGTAGGGCTCCGCAGTCGTTCCCGGACGAGGCGGGCAGGAGAAACACTGATGAGGTGTCTGGTTATGATGCTGATTATTTTTGCCATTTCCGGTATGAGTATCCGAAAAAGCAATGATATGACAACGACCATATTTCTGGTGGATTTGTCGGACAGCGTGAAAAATGTTCGTGCAGAGGAAGCGGAATTTATACAGTCGGCCATAGCAGAGATGCCGGACAAAAACCAGGCAGGTATCGTGGTATTCGGTTCGGATGCCCGGATTGAGCAGTTTGTCAGTGAGAAAAAGGCTTTTACAGCTTTTCAGTCGGAAGTCACGGCAACGGCAACCAATCTGGAACAGGCCATACAGACGGCATTGGCTTTGTTTCCCGATGGCAATGCCTGCAGGCTGGTACTTCTGACCGACGGAGCGGAAAATGAAGGCAATGTCAGCGATATGGCCTATTCCTTTACCAGCTCCGATATTGAACTGAAGGTCGTCAGATACGACAGCCATGTGGAAAAAGAGGTTTATATCAGCAATGTTTCTCTGCCTGAGACGATTCATCAGGGGGATCAGTTTCAGGTTCAGGTGGACATTTATTCCACCGAAGCAACCGAAGCGAAGGTATCTCTGTATTCCGGCAGAACGCTGAAAGGGCAGAAAGAAGTGATTCTGCAGAAAGGCAATAATCAGCTGGTATTTTCCGATGAAGGTCTGGAAGGCGGGCTGAAAAGCTACAGAGTAACTGTGGAAGCCGAGCAGGATACGGTTTCCGTTAATAATATTTACAGTGCGTTTACCACGGTGGAGGCGCGCCCGAAACTGCTGGTGGTGGAAGGCGAAAAAGGTCTCAGCAGGGAATTTCAGAATATTCTGAAGGCATGCAATTACGATTATGATGTGGTGACGCCCTCCGGTGTGCCGGGACAGCTTTCCGATATGACGCAGTATCAGTCGGCAGTGCTCATGGATGTTTATGCCGATGATCTGCGGAAAGGTTTCATGGATATGGTGGAAACCTGGGTGAAGGATTACGCGGGTGGTCTGGTTGTCATCGGGGGAAGCAACAGTTTTGCGCTGGGCAATTACCGAAACACACCGCTGGAAGAGGTGCTGCCTGTTAAGATGGATCTGGAAGGAGAAAAGCAGGTGCCGAAGCTGGCAATGACCATGGTCATCGATCATTCCGGCAGTATGAGCTCGCCTTCCACGGAAAAAGGCAGTGTGACCTGTATGGACGTGGCCAAACAGGCGGCAGTCAATGCACTGGATTCCCTGCGGGAGATCGATGAGGTGGGTGTACTGGCGTTTGATGATGGGTATACCTGGTCGGTGCCTTTGCAGGAAGCGTTGGATACGGAAGAAATTGCTGCGAGGATTGCCGGTATTACGGCTAATGGAGGTACCAGCATTTACCCGGCACTGGCGGAAGCGGTGGATAAGATGAAGGATTCCGATGCACCGCTGAAGCATATCGTGCTTCTGACAGACGGTCAGGATGGATTCCATCAATACGGTGATCTGTTGAAAAAGATGGATGAGTATGGTATTACGCTGTCTACGGTGGCGGTGGGAGCGGAGGCTGATACAACGACGCTGA
>JBJELO010000083.1:0-3457 GCA_051879195.1 Lachnospiraceae bacterium | reverse complement strand
AATTCAAGTAGCATATTCTTTTCCTCCTTTTTCATAGTTAGATATCCTTTCTCACAATTATAGTAGCACACGCATTGCATTTTATCAAGCTGATTTGCTCATTTTCCCACAAATCAGATGTTTAAATTGCATTTTTATTCCATTTAAAAATTTTGTTCATTATATGATATGCAACTTATTTGAAGTGTATACCTAATAATACATCCTAAAATCTATCAAAATCCTCTTGTGTAGCCAACTGTGTATATTTACAATCATCATTCCTGCTCTCAGCATACATATCATTGACCATCCCAATGGTCAGTAATTCCAGATCCCTTATACTTAACCCCAACTGCACGCACCTCAGCAGAAACAATGGCGTTGTCATTTCACGGTCTGTTGCACGAAGTTTTTTTTAGCCTCGATATCTGTCCTCACATTCAATCCCCACAGCTGGATGATCTTCGGAAGCACCTGATAAATCGAAAAGGTATTAAACGCATCCAGCCACTCTTCCGGTGTATCAGGAATATCCGGATCAGCATGCTTTGCCATAACATACGCAATATTCTCAAACATCTCCAGAGAAAACATATCCAGATTGGAGACCGTTTCATCTTCTTTTGAAATCGCTTTCTCCAAAGCGGCCAGATCCTTGTAGATATCTCTCTGAAACTTTATTCTGTATATTCTGGGAATCGCAGCCGATGCCTTAAAAGCAACCTGCTTTCCATCAATCTCTATCTTCTGAACCATACTCATAATCAAAATCCTCCATTTCCGTGCGAATTACAGAAGCCCCTGGCAATTACCCGGAGCTCCCAATCCATCTGCTTATTCATATTACACTCCAGCCTGATCCGTTCCGCTTCCTGTCTCTGCAATGGACGGCATATACACTGCCTTATACCAGTCTGCATAAACTGCAGCATCCGTAGAATCACCGGTCTTAGCCTTCACCACACCGCTTGCCAGAGGTGTTGCCTTGATGCTGAGTGTTTCCGTCTGCACTTCCCGGTTCTCTTCATTTGTCTTGCCCTCAATCCCCGGCCTGCTCGCAGAACAGTTATACAGCACATGACGGATGTGCTTCACATCCCCGTCAAACTCAAACAGCAGGGCAAACGGATGCAGTTCCGTATTTGCATTTTCAATCAGCACCTTTTTATCATCCAGTGTCTCATTCAAAGCCGATACACGGAAATCCTCCGGGATCATCGCCAGCTCCAGATCGCCATCATAGCCCATGTTGTTATTGATAACGTAATAAGCCACACCATCAGCATAAAAGTTCTCCGGTTCCCCATTAGCATCCAGAGAAATAGAAACCGCACCGGGCAATGCTACAGGAGATGCATACGAAACCGTTCCTTCCTCATCCACTGTAAGCATCGCATAGTGTGCATTCTTAAGATTGTATTTGACCTTATTCTTCGCCATTCTTCAAACCTCCTAAACCTCAAATGAATACAGGATCTCATACAGCTTTTCGCTCTGGATCCAGACTTCCGACTTGTTATAAAAAATCCCATGACTGTCCAAAACAGCCTCCACCTTTGATTCCAATCCCACATCCTTGGAATCAGAATAAAGTTCTATCCTTACCTCATTGATCCTAAAGTACACCCTTCCATCTGCAGCAAAGTTGTCACTGCCCGGAAGCAGATAACAGATAAATGGCGGCTCAGGACTCTCTCCTTCTGCAAAATGGTCATAAGCAAAAGGAAGATCCATCTCCTGCAGCATTGCCGCAAGTTCTTCTATTCTCATTTCAATGCTGCCTCCACTTCTCTCACCAGAATCTCTGCTGTCCTCTGCTCTGCCGGAGCAATATGCGGAAATGCCCTAGCCCTTCCACCGCCTCTTTTTGCGTGGCCGAATTCCAGTAAATGAGCCAGCTGGTATCTGTTCCTGGAATGAACAGTCACTTCCAGGGCATTGGCAGTTTCTCTGGTGGTCTTCACCGCCCAGCTTTTCTTATAAGCACCGGTATCTGTCGGAGCACCAGCCTGCACATCCTTTTTGGCAGAATCCCCTGCCCTCTTTATAGATGCCTTTAAATCCTCAGTGGCAAGATCTGCATATTCCTGCAGGCCTTCCATGACAACAGCAGCCAGCCGGTCTATTTTGATTCTGTCTGCTGCCATTCTCACCGCCTCACTTTCCTACACCGGAACTTCAAACACTTCTTCCTGAAATTCATGTGATCCACATTCGTGATATCATAGATCTCCCCATGAAAGATCAGCCGGTGTGTCATGGAACCAATCTCCGATGCTTTCTGACAGTACCTTACCGTGACTGTCATACCCACATCCTCTACCGTAGTCCCGGCAGCCTCTTTCTCCTTTGAACTGGTCATCCCTTCACCGCTGATGGTTGCAAAACAGGTATAATCATCCTCCCAGACATTCCTGTGGTTTCCAACAGCATCCATCACAACCGCATTCTTCTGAAAAGTAACCTTCTCATTCATCAGTGCAATATCCATCCGGACACCTCCTAAAACGCCGGTTCCCGGACACCAAAGAGCAGACTCCTAAGCCCCAGAATCAGCTGGTGATGATCCGCCTCTTCCCGGTGCTCATACAGATAAGCCACCGCATACATCACAGCGATCCTTGCCCCTGTGGTTTCCTCGAACACATCCTCATCTGCAATTCTCGCCACATCCATGCAGATCTGCTGTCCCTGCTCAATGAGATCCGAAAGCAGCCGGTCATCATCCTCAAAATCCACCCGCAGGTAATCCTTCATTTCCTTTACCGTCACGATCAATAGGCTTCACCTTCCTCCATCTCCACCATACGGTCCGCCAGTTCAATCCACAGATTCGCCGTCTGATAAGCTTCCAGCGACCCTTTCGGCACATGGATCCTGCAGGAAGCATTCATGCTCAGGAAAGCATTACTGCTTAAGGAAGGCGGTGCCGGAGAATAAAAATAATAATCCTCAATGCCTGTGCAGTAACCAAATGCCGTACTTAACACATAGTTCACTTTTCCGGGAATGCGCATCTGGGCCAGTCCACTGCAGTTCTGAAACAGCGAACTCTCGAGCTTATCCAGCCTGGACGGCAGCCTGACCTGTCTCAGGCATGAACAGGTACTGAATGCCCCTGACGAGATCTTTCTCACCGTTTCCGGGATCACGACCCTTCCCAGACAGTTGCATACAGAAAAAGCCGAATTGCCAATCTCCGTCACACCATAAGGGATCACGATTTCTTTCAGGGATTGGCTCTGCCGGAACAGGTTGCTTTCCAGAACAGTCATCTTCCCCGGCAGTGTGATTCTCCTGAGTGACTGGCATTCACTGAATGCATAAGATCCCACTGACTTGATGCCATTGGGCAAAATGAGCCGTTCCAGAGAAAAACAGCTTCGGAAAGCATTAGCAGAAAGATCCGTCACGCCATATGGAACCGTAAGGTTTTTCAATGACCGGCTCATATAAAAAGCATCCTGCAGCACAG
>JBJELO010000082.1:0-15657 GCA_051879195.1 Lachnospiraceae bacterium | reverse complement strand
TCCTGAAAAGCTTTGTTCGAATGACCTCGACCTCACTTTGTGAGGTCTGGGTCAGACCCTCCCGCCTCGCGCGCCGTAGATTTCGCCGCGTGGTCAGACCCTCCCGTCTCTCGCGTTTTGTTTTTTGTTCTTATTTTTTCTCGTCTGTGCTGTGATAGTTGTCTAACAGCTGCTGCAGGGTTATGTTTTCCATTGCTTTTTGTACTGCGCTTCCGATTTCTTCGTATGGTTCTTTCAATACAGTCTGGATTTTTTTGCCGACAGGGCACTGCCGGGATGGATTGGGATGGAGTCCGATGAAGTGCTCCAGTCCTTCGGGTTCTAGGGCGTGATAGACGTCCCACATTGTGAGAGTTTCCGGTTTCCGGTTCATGTGGGCGCCGCCGATTCCGCGGGCGACGGTGACGATTTCCGCTTTTTGAAGGGCGTTGAGAATGCTTCTGATTGCAGCAGAATTGCATCCCGTGCTTCCGGCGAGCAGTTCGCTGGTTACTTTTACTTTGTTTTCGTATTCGGCAATCAATATCAGACAGTGCAGTGCAATGGAGCATTTGGTGCTGAGTCTCATGGTATATCCCCCATTTCTGATTTTCAGGGTTACTTTTCAGGTGATTATATCCTATTTTGAAATCGTTGTAAATATTGACAGTACAACTTACAGGGAGTATACTTGTTGTAAAAAATAAAACAACAACGAAGGGAGACTGTATGATATGGATGCGGTAATTCTGGCGTGCAGCTCTTTGAACAGTCATGTGAATGCTGCACAGGAAAAGATGGGGACGGATTATCCGGTAATATACGTGGATCGTAAATACCATGAGGATCCAAAACAGATGAGACAGCATATTATGGACGAATTAAAGTTTCTGCCTTCTGAAGCAGATACGGTGCTGGTTGCCATGGGATTTTGCGGTGGTTCGTGGAAAGAGGTACATTTTGAAAAGCGTATTGTGATTCCGAGAGTGGATGATTGTATTACGCTGCTTTTGCATACGGATGATATCTGGCATGCTGATCTGAAAAAGAAGGGACATTTGTATCTCAGGGATACAGATACGGAGGAATATTCACTGGAGGCAATGCAGAGAAGGCTGTGTGAGCAGTACGGAGGAATGTACGGTTCAATGATTTTCAATTCCATGTTTGCCAATTATACGAATGTAGATATGATAGATACGGGAGTATACGATTGTTATTCGGAAGAGTATGTGATCCGGGCGCAGAGAAATGCAGATCTGATCAGAGGGGTTCTTGATTATGTGGAAGGCAGCAATCTTATACTGGAGAAGCTGGTGTCAGGGCAATGGGATCAGCAGTTCATAGTAACAGAGCCGGGGCAGATACTCTCAGAAAAAGATTTTTGGGAAGAAAGCAATCAGAATTATTTTTAAAATACTGTGTGTAACAAATCAGGAGGAAAATATGATAAATAAAACAGAACTGTATTATTTCAGTCCCACAGGCGGGACAAAAAAAGCGGGAGAGATTTTCTGTAAAGGAATATCTGAGAATATGAAGCCCGTGGATCTGGGGCAGAGAGACAGAGCTACGGTACAGCCGGACAGTGATCTGGTGGTTTTTGCCGCACCCGTTTTTGGCGGCAGGATTCCGTCTGTGGCTGCAGAGAGGCTGAACGAACTGGATGGAACCGGGAAAAAGGCGGTTACGTTGGTGGTTTATGGCAACAGGGCTTATGAGGATGCACTTCTGGAACTGAATGATATTGCTGAAAACAGAGGATTTCAGGTGATTGCATCGGCTGCACTGCTTGCTCAGCACTCCATGGCACCGGAGGTGGCGAAAGGCCGGCCGGATGATCATGACAGCAGATCGATCCTTGCGTTTGCCGGGAAGGTACTGGACAAGATGGAAAGCGGTGTGGAATCGCCGGTAAAAGTTCCGGGAAATCATCCGTATAAAGATATGATGAATATGCCGGCCACGCCGATTTCCCTGCCGTCCTGCAATCAGTGCGGTGAATGTGAGTCTGTCTGTCCGACCGCAGCAATCAGGATGGAAGATGGCACGGCTGCAACAAATCCGGAAAAATGTATTTTGTGTATGGCCTGCACTGTGGGATGTCCGGAGCAAGCCCGCATTCTTCCGCCGCCTTTACAGGAAAAGATGGGGCAGATGCTGGGAGCGTTGAAGGCTGTCCGCAGAGAAAATGAATATTTTTTATGATTTATAGCCAGACGGATCTGACATAAATGATAAATGCCTGCCCTAAAAATACAGACAGAAAATCAGGGCAGGCATTTGTATACGACACGAAAGAAGTACCGCGGGGTTATTTGTAAAGAAGGATTTTGCAGCTTTTTTTACAGAAACAGATGCCGTATTTCAGTATGATTTCATAACCTTCTTCAATCAGGTCATCATCATAATGCCTGGTTTCAATTTGTTCCAGTGCTTTCAGACAACCACTATCCATATCGGAGAATCGTTTTGCAGTTTTAAATTCCAATATAACGGCGGGCCGGGTTTCATCCATGGGAATAAGAAGGATATCGGATCTTCCTTCGCCGCATTCAGAATTGGATTTGATCTCGTAATTCTCCAGCGTTTTCAGGAGTCCCAGCATGAAACCGTGGTAAAAGCTTTCAGAACTGTCGAAATAGCTGATACTCTGGCGCAATTGTGTTTTTACGAAATCTTCGAATGTCCGGCAGTTTCCCGAGAGAATTGCTTCGTATAAAGAATGGAGATCCATAACTTTAATTTTCTGCTCAAACCATTCCCGGATGGTGTTCTGGTAAATATAGCGAACTTCCTCGTTGGGAATCGACAGAGTCAGATAAATCGTATTGTTCTGCATACGGGTCTGATTCATTTTCAGATAGCCAGTAAAGAACAGGAAATTCCACAGATTTTCCTGAGTTTTATGAATATCATCATAAGTGATTTCTTCGTGGACGGATTTTTCTATGGAACCTCTGGCAATCAGATTTTCGATTTCCTTTTTTGCAGTTGAATCTGCCTGATCAATTAATTCCCGGACAATGCTGTTGGAAGAAGTATTGGACCAGTAAGCTCTGGGAAAAGCAGAAAAATTCGAAATGGCAGTGTCAATGTAGGATATCACGCTCCAGGGGTTATATACATAAGTCTGTCCGAACAGATATCCGTCATACCAGTATTCCACCTCCTGTTCTTTTTCATCCAGCTGATAATATTGAAGCATTCCGGATACCTCTGATTTCGTGAAACCGAAATATTCTGCATATTCTGTATTCAGGATTGAAATCATCTTCAGATTGTTAAGACCGGTGAAGATACCCTTCGGGCACGCGTGATCTGATGCCCTTCGGGCTGATTCATAAGGTGTACTTTCTCTGCTGATTCGCAGACAGCCGGTAATAACAGCAAATTCCAGGCTGTTGTTCGTTTTCAGGGCGGATTCAAAAAGTGAACGGATGAAAAAGAGCATCTCTTCATAAAAACCTGAAAAATATGCCTGTTCCAGAGGAACATCGTATTCATCAATCAGAATAATGACATTTTTCTGGTGGAAGCTTTTCAGGCAATCCGATAGAAATTTAAGAGAAGTTACATATCTACTGTAAGGTGCTTTTTGTGACATAATAGCCCGATATATTTCTTTGCTGGAGTCGAGAATCCTGTCAGAATTCAGAATATATCTGTGACGTTCATATTCTGCGGCGATCTGCTGAATAAGACAGTCGTATGCTGTGAAAAAGTCTTTTTGTTTTGCAGATTTTAATGACAGGAATATGACCGGATACTGACCGAGCTGACTGGTGTATTTTTCGCCGGCCTGCATGATTTTCATATGTTTGAAATAGTGACTGTTGTCAGCGATGCAACCTGAGGGGGTGATTTCTTTTTCAAAAAAGGTTTGAATCATGCTTAGTGCAAGTGTTTTGCCAAATCGCCGCGGTCTGGTAAACAGATTGACGCTGCCTCCTTTGTCAAGCAGTTCTTTAATCATCAGAGTTTTATCTACATAATAATAGGGTTTGTCAATCATACGTTTATAATTCTCGATACCGATAGCCAGAGGCAGTCTGGAATTCATTCGATACACCTCACTTTCTGTGTTGATTGTAACACAGGATAGGTAAAATGAAATATGGAGGAGGATAAATTTGCTTTTTCTTTTCTATCTGTGAGGATCCCTTTGCTCTTGACACAAAGTCGGCGCAATGTTAAAGTAACCATGACAAAAACGCTGTTTTGTAGTCGGAACAAAAACAGAAAGCAGGTACATATATGGCAAATTCCAGGGATGAAGTGGAGAAGCAGCTGATAAAAAGCTTCAAGGAGCTGGTCATGACAACTCCTGTGGATAAGATTACGATTAAAGAGATTACAGATGGGGCAGGAGTGATCCGCACCACATTTTACAATCATTTTCAGGATAAATATGAAGTCATTGAGCGGATTCTGTGGAAGGAGATTATCGATCCGGCCAGACCGCTGCTGGACAATGACATGGTGGATGAGACGTTTGTACTGATTTTCAAAAATGTGGAGAAGGATAAGCTTTTTTACCAGAAGCTGACCCGCATGCAGGGGCAGAATTCCTTTGAGCAGATCGTGGTGCAGTGTATCTGCAGACTGCTGGAGGAATATATGGAGAAGCGGATGAGCCCTGAGGGGAAAAAACTTCTTAAAAGGAAGTACCGCTGGATGACGGTGGATCTGATTGCGGAATACTACGCCCGGGCCATGACATTTGTGGTGATGACCTGGCTGCAGAACGGGATCGAAACCACGCCGGAGGGAGTTGCTCAGGTGTATGAGGATATTCTGCGGCGGTCGCTGGACGATATCCTGGAAGAATTGTGCTGAATCGTGCGGAATATCTGCTGTGCAAAGGCATATGTTCTGTAAAGATGTTACTGCTGCAGGGGATCGTGTCCTGCAGCAGCTTTTGTACTGAATTTTTGTCTGGCTAGAAAACAACCGAAAACAGGTGCCGGGAATGACAGACATTTTCATCGTTTTGTCGTTTTTACTGCTACAGAAAAAAGAGACTGGATATGTAAAAATCCGGTCTCTTTTCTTATACTTTTCTACGATACAAAATGTATTGGCACTCAAATGACGCTGCTGATAAAAAGTATATTATTAAACGATATCGGCATTGATGCCGTGGGTGCATACAATACGGTTGAATAGTTAAAAAGAAAAGGGATGAAAAGATGAAGAAGTTCAGTCAAGCCGTTGTAAAGTACCGGGTTGTTATATTCATACTCAGCCTGGTACTGCTGATTCCGTCAGCCTGGGGTTATCTTAACACCAGAGTCAATTATGACATCCTTTCCTATCTTCCCGGTGACATCGAAACGATGGAAGGTCAGGAAATCCTGCAGGATGAATTCGGAACCGGTGCATTTTCCATGCTGGTTGTGGAAGGAATGAATAATAAGGATGTATCTGCTCTGAAATCGAAGATTTCCGAGGTGGAGCATGTGAAAACAGTCATCTGGTACGACAGTATTGCCGATCTTTCGGTTCCGGTGGAGATACTTCCGGAGGATCTTCAGAAGGTTTTCATGAATGGAGACGATACGCTCATGGTTGTTATGTACGATTCCTCCATGTCATCGGATGAGACCATGGAAGCCATTGAGGATATCCGTGCCCTGTCCAGCGAGCAGTGTTTTGTCAGCGGTATGTCGGCCATTGTAACCGATACAAAAAACATTGCCAACAGAGAAACGCCCATGTATGTATTGATTGCGGCGGTTCTTTCTGCCATTGTACTGTCGCTCACCATGGATTCCTATATTATACCGCTGTTTTTCCTGCTGAGTATCGGCATGGCCATCGTCTATAACCTGGGAAGCAATATTTTCATGGGAGAGGTTTCCTATATTACGAAGGCTCTGGCGGCGGTGCTCCAGCTGGGTGTTACCATGGATTATTCCATTTTCCTGTGGCACAGCTTTGAGGAGGAACAGGAGAGCAGCAGCTCCGATGAGGAAGCCATGGCAAAAGCCATTCAGCTGACATTTTCATCGGTAATCGGCAGCAGCATCACAACAGTTGCCGGATTTATCGCACTCTGCTTCATGAGTTTTACACTGGGTCTTGACCTGGGTATCGTTATGGCAAAAGGCGTGGTTCTGGGCGTAATCTGCTGTGTAACGGTTCTGCCCTCCATGATTCTGATTTTCAGAAAGGCAATTGCAAAGACAAAGCACCGTTCGCTGATTCCTGAGCTGAATATTTCCCGCTTTGTCATGAAGCACTACAAAGTGATCGCTGCCGTGTTTATTCTTCTGTGGATACCGGCTCTTTACGGATATACACATACTGATGTTTACTACAATCTGGATTCCAGTCTGCCGGATTATCTGCCCAGTATCCAGGCAAATCAGAAACTGGATGAAAAATTCCATATGGGTGCCACGCACATTGTGCTGGCAGACAGCAGTCTGTCGGCTCATGACGGTGCAATGATGAGCAGGGAAATGAAAAATGTGGACGGCGTCAAATCGGTGCTGGGCATTGACTCACTGCTGGGACCCGCATTTTCAAGGGAAATGATTCCCGATGATCTGCTTTCAGACATCAAAACAGACCGGTATCAGATGATTATGATTATTTCGGAATACGCGGTGGCGTCGGATGAGGTCAATGAACAGTGCAGCGAACTGGAAAAGATCGTGAAAAAATATGATTCCACCGGTATGCTGATCGGGGAAGCGCCCTGTACGAAAGATCTGATCACCATCACGGATACCGACTTTGCCCGGGTAACTTCTGTATCCATTGGTGTCATTTTCGCCATTATTCTGTTTGTATTCGGCTCGGTTTCCCTGCCGTTTATACTGGTGTTTGTGATTGAATTTGCCGTGTTCCTGAACATGGGTATTCCCGGATTTACAGGTACGGTGCTCCCTTTCGTTGCATCGATCGTCATCGGTACGATCCAGCTGGGGTCCACCGTGGATTATGCCATTCTGATGACAACCCGTTACAAAATGGGACGCAGCAGCGGAATGGACAAAAAGCAGGCAATTGAGAAAGCGCACAGCGCGTCGGTTCATTCGATTATCGTCAGCGCGCTCAGCTTCTTTGCCGCCACATTCGGCGTCGGATTTTATTCGGATATTGATATGATCAGTTCCTTATGTTCACTGATGGCCCGGGGTGCTGTTATCAGTATGTTTACGGTTATACTGGTACTGCCGGCCATGTTGATGATTTTCGATAAACTGATCTGTGCAACAACCCGTAGAATGAGGAGGAAATAGATATGGAATTCAGAAAATTCATGAAAAGATGCAAAAAAGCAACGGTTAGTCGAATTATGGCACTGACAATGGCAATCATGCTGGCAGCGACAGCTGTAACCGGCTGCGCAGGAGCAGGAAATCATACAGCAAAGGCCTCTCAGACAACGGAAGCTGCCGCGGAGACGCAAGAAGAGACAACGGAAGAAAAACTGACCTCCGCTCTGGAGAGTCAGGTGGTAAAACGGACCGATACAGGAGATGACACCGGTAAGGATGAGACCGTTTATGTCATCACCGACCCGGCCGGTGCAGCGCAGCAGGTGATCGTCAGCGAATGGCTGAAAAACACAAAAGGCGCCGATACCATCGACGATATTACGAATCTGACCGATATCGAAAATGTGAAAGGCAACGAAACCTGGACGGAAGGCTCTGATGGAAAAATCACCTGGCAGGCCGACGGAAATGACATTTACTATCAGGGAAAAACCGATAAGGAGCTGCCCATACAGGTAAAACTGACCTATTATCTTGATGGCAGGGAAATCGCACCGGAAGATCTGGCCGGAAAAAGCGGCAAAGTAACCATCCGTTTCGATTACGCTAATACGGCGAAAAAAACAGTTACGATTAACGGTAAAAAAGAGGAAATTACCGTCCCCTTTGCCGTCGTCAGCGGAGCAGTTTTATCCTCCGGGCATTTTAAAAATGTTTCGGTCACCAACGGGAAAGTGATATCCGACGGGGAAAATGATATCGTGGTCGGTGTTGCCCTGCCCGGGCTGTCCGACAGTCTGAAACTGGATGAACTGAAGAAGGATACTGACAAAAAAGATACAGAAGATAAAAATAAGAAAGATAAAGAGGAGAAAGATGGCGCAGCAGAGGATCAGTCCGGCGACGATGACCTGACCATTCCCGAATATATTGAAATTACCGCAGATGCGCAGGATTTTGAGTTGGATATGACAATTACCATGGCATTGAATGATGTGTTATCCGATCTGAATCTGACGGATGCGGTGAATATGAGCGAGGCCACCGACTCAGTGGATGATCTGACCGATGCCTCTTCTCAGCTGGTGGACGGAAGCGGCCAGCTGAAGGATGGGGTGGAAACACTCAATTCCAGCACCGGTGAATTTTCAGATGGAATCGGAACACTGGCAGATGGTATTTCTGCTTACACAGACGGAGCCGGTCAGCTGGCGGATGGCATCCGTTCCCTGAAATCGGGAACCACGCAGCTGCGGGGCGGAGCCGGGGATCTGAATGCCGGGATCGGAAAACTGGTAAGCGGCGCATCGGTATTGAAGGATGGAACAGGTCAGCTGAAGGAAGGCGCCGTTGATCTGACCCGGGGAACCGGCCAGCTGAAAGAAGGTGCTGCTGCACTTACAGACGGAACCGGCCAGCTGAAGAATGGAGCTGCCGGATTGAAGAAAGGAATCGGTTCCCTGAAAGAGAATGTACCTGCTCTTGTGCAGGGAGTACAGGATCTGGAGGATGGTTCTGAAACCGTATTATCGGGAGCACAGGCCCTGAGATCGGGATTTGAAGGGGAAAATGGTGCCGTACAGGGAGCGAAAGCACTGGCAGGCGGACTGGATCAGCTGGAATCTTCTGTAAAAGGTATCGGAGAGGTACAGCTGAGTGGTGAACAGCTGGAGCAGATTGGAAATGCGGCTTCCGGCAGTGTATCACAGGAAAATGTGGAGAAGCTTGTACAGTCATGTGGTATTACACCGGATAATGAATCCTATGATGTTCTGGTTGCTGCTGTTACCTCCCAGATGCAGAGCGCCGCTTCCAGCGGAGCGCAGGCAGGTGCACAGGCAGCGGTAAATGGTGTGAATGATCAGCTTTCCTCTCAGACAGACCAGCTGAAGGACAGTGTATCGGCTCTGGCAGATGGAGCGTCATCGCTTTCATCCGGAATTGATCAGCTGTATGATGGTGCAGGTAAACTGGAGACAGGAGTGGCGTCCTTAAATGGAGGTCTGTCACAGCTGAATGAAAAAACAGGAGCATTGTCTGAAGGCATTGAAGCGCTGGATAACGGAGCGGCTTCTCTGCAGGCCGGAATCAGCCAGGTAGACAGTGGTGCAGCGTCCGTATCGGAAGGCGCCGTACAGGTCGATACGGGAGCCGGAAGCCTTGCAGCGGGAATCAGCCAGGCAGATGAAGGGGCCGGCTCTCTTGCAGCAGGCCTCAGCCAGGCCGGAAGCGGAGCAGAGGAGCTGGCCGCCGGTACAGTAACATTGGACAACGGCGCCTCACAGCTGAAATCAGGTTCCGATGATCTGACTTCCAATTCCGCATCCCTCAACGACGGCGCAGGACAGCTGTCAGCCGGCAGCAGCCAGCTGACGGAAGGCGTAGTGAAACTGCTGGAAGGTGCTGTGGAATTAAATGAGGGCATGATTCAATTTGATGAAGAAGGCATACAGAAGATCGCAGATCTGCTGGGTGACGATCTGAACGTGCTGACGGACCGCCTGGAAGCCATTGTGGACGCCGGAAAAGAGTATCAGACATTTACGGGATTATCCGATGGAGTGAAAGGAACTGTGAAATTTATTATCAGGACACAGGCGATTAAGAAGGAGAAATAAGAAATTCAAATCTGTACGATGCATTCATGTACAGATGTTAAGGTGCATAGAGAGATTCATAAATAAGAGTTAAGAGACGGCTGATCAGCCAAATGAAAAAAACTGCTGATCAGCTGTTTTTATATGCTGCAGATCTTTTTTAAAAGTGAATGATTGAATTTAGTTATTGTAGTTTATTCTTGTATAAGTGAAGATAAACTATTGTATCGAAATAAAGATTATGATATACTGTTTGTAAATTTTGACACTGCATATTTAATGTGGGGGAATGCAATATGAAGATAAGTTATAAGAAATTATGGAAATTGTTGATAGACAAGGACATGATGAAAAAGGATCTGCAGCAGAAAGTTGGAATCAGCTGGGCTACAATCACGAAAATGTCTAAAGGTGAAGCTGTAAGTATGGAAGTATTAATGAAAGTATGTCAGGTTTTGCATTGTAATATAGGAGATATTGTTGATTTTGTAGAAAATGAGGTATCGGAAAATGAACAATAGTAATACATGTTCTGACGGCTTTGGGACTCATTTTATATGATAAATCATATATATAACAAACCATCTATTCGATACAGATTGGAGGGATTTAGTTTTTTTATTTGCAATGCCTGGGAATTGATGCTTAAAGCTTATTTGATAAAAAGGGATGGGGAAGATACAATTTACTATGCAGATAAAAAGAATCGGACAATTTCACTGGAAAATTGTATACAGCGTATTTTTACAAATGAAAAGGCACCGCTTAGGACTAATCTTGAGAAAGTGGTAGAACTGAGAAATACCTCTACACATTTTATTACGGAGGAATATGAGGCTGTATACATACCTTTATTGCAGGCGTGTGTGTTTAATTTTGTGGATAAAATGAAGGAATTTCATGATATAGATATGACGGAAGTGATACCGGAGAATTTTATCACATTGTCAGTAAAAATAAGATCTTTAGATGAAACGGAGATTCGTGGGAAATATACATCACAGGTTGCAGAAAAGCTGATTACAACACAGCAGCAACTGGATCCGCTTATTAGCGGGAATAATAGCAGGTTTGCGATAAGAATTGAACATTATCATTACAATACGAAAAAACGAAATGAGGCTACAGAATTTTATCACATAGGCAAAGAGGCAGAGCAGGGAGTCCGGATAATACATGATATTAAAAATCCTAACGATACACATAAATATAACGCAAAAGCATGCATCAGGGAAATTAATAAAAGAATTGAGAAAAATGGAATAGAATTGATTTTCAATGGAAATAAAACGAAATTTAATCAATATCATTTTCGGCTGTTTGTGAATTATTTCGGATTAAAGGAAAATGAAAAAATGTGCTTTGTTTATCAGGTTTCTTCTCAACCTCAATACAGTTATTCACAGCAGGCAATCGATTTTATTTTTGATGAAATAAAAAAAGCACCGGCTACAATCATTGGAGATTTAAAAGAGAAAGTAAAAAAGTCAACCCCAGGAGCAAAGGATTCTAAGTGATTACTCACCTACTCCCATTTGGGAACCCAGCTTTTACCCTTCACAAGTTGACTCATAATAGTATACACTCAAAAGATTATCTTGTCAATGGAAGTTTAAAAAATAAAAAAATACCATTGATGCAGCATAGTTGGAATTCATGGAAAGGAAACACCAATATGAAAGAGCTGAAATACGTTTTTGGTCCGGTTCCGTCGAGACGGCTGGGCCGTTCTCTGGGAATCAGTCCGATTCTGGACAATACCTGCAATCACACCTGCGTATACTGCCAGCTGGGCAGAACGAGACATATGACCAATAAGAGACAGGAATTTTTTCCTCTGGAGGAGATTCTGGAGGAATTCAGAGATTATACGGCAGATTCCGATGCATACGATGTGGTATCTGTTGTGGGGGAAGGCGAACCTACCCTTTATTCCCGTCTGGGCGAGCTGCTGAAGGGCCTGAAGGAACTGACGGATAAGCCGGTTACAGTGATTACCAACGGTGCGCTGCTGTACGATCCGCAGGTGCGCAGGGAACTGATGGAAGCGGACATTGTCCTTCCATCTCTCGATGCAGTGAATGCAGATATGTACCGTAAAATCGACAGACCGTACGGCAGGCTGGATTTTGAGGCCGGTCTTGAGGGTCTGATCACATTTTCCAAAGAGTATAAAGGACAGCTGTGGCTGGAAATCATGCTGGTGGACGGGATGAACACCGATGAGGAATCTCTGCAGGCATTTGCTGAAACCGCTGAAAAGATCCGCACAGACCGCATTTATGTGAATACACCGGTTCGTCCGCCTGCCGAGACGGAGATTGCGCCTGCTTCCCATGAAGCAATCCACAGAGCCTGTGAACTGATGGGGGCTATTTCCATCGACATGCTGACGACAGGCAGCTTTACCAGTGAGATCAGCGATGATTATGAGGCCTGCATCAGCATCTGCAGGAGACATCCCATGAATCAGTTCGAGATTCAGGGATTCCTGAAATCCAGAGGATGTGAAGATACCGATGCATTTTTCCGGCGTCTGGAAACGGATGAACATGTAACCGCGGTGGATTGTAAAGGAATCAAAACATATCGTATTCGATAGGATGGGATGCTATGCGGCGGGAGCGGCAGAACATTTCTGTAAAATACAGCAGTTTGGCAGGTGGCCGGGCTGTTCTGAATCGATTCAGCACAAAGGAGGAGTTTGGTTTATGTTAACGGAATATGCAGTATTGACGGATGCACAGGTCAGGGGATATCTGGAACGTCTGGAGATAAGTTTGGAAGAAGGAAAGCTGCCGTATCCGGACCCGGCATTTCTTAACCGGCTGGTGGAGGCGCACCAGAAAAAGGTGCCTTTTGAAAATATTGATGTTTATCTGAAGAAACTGCCGGTTTCACTGGATATTTCCGATCTTTATGAGAAGATTGTGGTGAAAAGGCGGGGAGGTTACTGCTTTGAGCTGAACGGCCTTTTTGTCTGTCTGCTGCGGACACTGGGATACGATGCCTGGTCCTGCGCCTGCCGGGTTGTCCGCGGGAGAGAACAGATCCGTCCCATTCTTCACAGAGGGAATATTGTTCGTATAGATGACCGACTTTATTTCTGTGATGTGGGATTCGGCGGTCCCATGCCTGCTCAGGCGGTTCTGCTGGAATCGGGCAGGCATCAGCGGATCGGTCAGGAGGAGTACTGGCCGGTTGAGGAGGGCCATACATGGTGGTCCCTTGTACGCATGAAACGCGGCAATCAGGATGACTATGCGCCGGAGGCAGCTGTCGGGGAATGTGTTGAGATCATGTTCCAGACAGCCATGCTGGAACCGGCGGATTTCATTCCTTTGAATTATTACGTATCGGAACCGGCGGATTCCTATTTCAGGGTGAAGATGATGGCAAATCTCAGGACGGATACCGGCTACAGGGATGTAAGCGACATGGTATTTACGATTAAGGAAAATGGTCTGGTAAACCGGCGTCAGCTGGAAAGTGAAGAAGAGCGCAGAGAGATTCTGGAGAAATATTTTGGAATCTGCCTGTAGGAAACTGCATATTATGAAACAAAGGGGGCATTGTGAAACGTGGCAATCCCCCTGTTTTTGACAGTTTTTATGAAGGTGATGCGGTAGTGAACGGGAAGGCGTACCGGGTTTTGCTGCTTGCTGCCATACTGTGTGTGGCGGGAGGCATTTTTCTGAAAAGGAATTATGTTTCGGATAATACTCTGACAGAAGCAGTGTCGGAGAAGGTAAAAACGAAAGAAGAAACGGAAACGCAGACAGAAACGCAGACGGAGATGCAGGCAGAAACGCAGACGGAAGACCAGAGCGAAAGTCAGACAGAAACACAGACGGAAGACCGGAGCAGCAGTCAGACAGAAGGGCAGAAGAACAACGATTATATTCACTGGGTAGATTTTCAGGTTTCCTATGAGGCACTTTGTGCTGCTTACGAGGCGGATCAGACATTTCATGAGGAACATATTTCCGGGGACTGGATCGATCTGCTGGCTGTGACAGCAGCCGAAAGCGGCGGTACATTCGGGAAAAAGGAAGTGAGCCGTATCAAAAAGCTGGCATCATCGCTGGAGGACGGCAGTACTACCATTGAAAAGGAAGCGTCAGGTCTGAAATATTACGATTATTATAAAGAAGCTTATGGCGCCGTACTGGCCCAGTATGTGGGAGATTATGTTTTTCTGGAAACGGACGATGCGGGCAATACGGTGGAGACGAAGGGATATGGGCTGAAAGCGTTTTCCCCCATTGCCAAAGGATTTCCCTACAGTGATTACGATGATTTCGGCGCATCCAGAAGCTATGGATACAACAGGCCTCATCTGGGGCATGATATGATGGGGCAGACCGGAACGCCCATTATCGCGGTGGAATCGGGGCAGGTGGAATGCCTTGGCTGGAATCAGTACGGCGGGTGGCGGATCGGAATCCGCAGTTTCGATAAAAAACGATATTATTACTACGCCCATCTGAGGCAGAATTATCCCTATGCGGAGGGATTGCAGGAGGGAGACACGGTAGCCGCCGGACAGGTGATCGGCTACATGGGGCACACCGGTTACAGTGCCACGGAAAATGTCAATAATATTGAGGAAACCCATCTTCATTTCGGAATTCAGCTGATTTTCGATGAGTCCCAGAAAGAAGGCAATAATGAAATCTGGATTGACTGCTATGCGCTGGTTCGTTTTCTGTACCGGAATCAGAGCAGTGTCACCAAAGTCGGGGAAACAAGAGAATGGATTTCTCATAAAACATTGAAGCAATAACGTTCTGTAAGGATTGCATTTTTGCGCGGGAAATGATATACATAAATGGAATTGTTCAGAGGCCGGCGCTGCAGCCGGGCCAGGAACGAATGCACATTTTATAAAACCTGTTGGGCAGGGGAGGAAAAGACTATGATTATGGCAATTGATATGGGAAACACCAATATCGTGGTTGGCTGTATAGATGATGAAAAAATATATTTTGTGGAACGGCTTTCCACGGATCCTTCGAAAACGGAGCTGGAGTACGCAATCGGTTTCAAGACGGTTCTGGAACTTTATAATATTGATGTGAAGCAGATCGAGGGTGCGATCATTTCTTCAGTTGTACCGCAGCTGGTCAATGTGATACGCTGTGCGGTGGAAAAAATCGTGGGCTGCCGCCCTTATGTGGTGGGGCCCGGACTGAAAACCGGCCTGAACATCCTGATGGACAATCCCCGTCAGGTTGGCTCTGACCTGATCGTTGATGCGGTGGCAGCAGTGAAGGTTTATGGCGCACCTGCGATTATTATCGACATCGGTACGGCTACCACGATTTCTGTTGTGGATAAAAACCGGAATTACATCGGCGGTATGATTCTGCCCGGAGTAAGGGTATCTGTGGATTCCCTGGTTTCCAGAACAGCGCAGCTGCCGCGCATCAGTCTGGAAGCACCGAAAAAATGCATCGGCAAAAACACCATTGACTGCATGAAGAGCGGCGTGATTTTCGGCAACGCGGCCTGTCTTGACGGCCTGATCGAGCGGATCGAGGATGAACTGGGATATCCTGCCACAGTCATTGCCACCGGCGGTCTGGCACGGGTTCTGATTCCGCACTGCAAGCGGGAAATCATTCATGATGACGGCCTGCTGTTAAAAGGTCTGAAAATACTTTATGATAAAAATGCAGATAATAATCAGGGGGGACATGCATGTTAAAGGGAAAATGTGTTCTGTTGGCAGTGACAGGCAGTATTGCGGCGTATAAAATTGCCAATCTGGCCAGTATGCTGAAGAAGCAGCATTGCGATGTTCATGTGCTGATGACGGAAAATGCTACAAATTTCATCAATCCGAT
>JBJELO010000081.1:0-3519 GCA_051879195.1 Lachnospiraceae bacterium | reverse complement strand
GATTTCTTTGATGTGGCAATCGGAAATGTGCCATTCGGACAGTACAAGGTGGCAGACAAGCAGTATGACAAACAGAATTTTTTAATCCATGATTATTTCTTTGCAAAGACCTTGGATAAGGTTCGCCCCGGCGGTGTGGTTGCCTTTGTTACCAGCAAGGGAACGATGGATAAGAAAAGTCCGGAGGTCAGAAAATACCTTGCCCAGAGAGCAGAGCTTTTGGGTGCGGTCAGACTGCCCAACACGGCATTTAAGGAAAATGCCGGAACAGAGGTCACTTCTGATATTTTGTTCTTAAAGAAGCGTGACCGTGTGATGGATTTGGAGCCGGACTGGGTGCATCTGTCAGAGGATGAGAACGGCATTGCCATGAACAGTTATTTTGCCGAACATCCGGAGATGATCGTGGGAAAAATGGAAATGGTCAGCGGACCGTATGGCATGGAAAGTACCTGTATGCCAGATACCACAAGACCATTTGCACAGCAGCTACAGGAAGCGGTCAGCCATATTGACGGAGAGATAGAAGCGGTGGAGCTGGATGAGCTGGCAGATGAGCTTGCGGATGCCACCATTCCGGCGGACCCGGATGTTAAGAATTACAGCTATACTCTTGTGGACGACAAGGTGTATTACCGTGAAAATTCCATTATGAAGCCTGTGGATATGTCAGCTTCCATGCAGGAACGTATCAAGGGCATGGTGGGTATCAGAAACTGTACGCAGGAGCTTATCAATCTGCAATTAGAGGAATATCCGGATACAGTAATCAAGGAAAAGCAGGCGGAGTTAAACAGTTTATATGATGCTTTTTCCAAGAAACACGGTCTGATCAACTCGCAGACCAACAAAAGAGCATTTAATCAGGACAGCAGCTATTGTCTGTTATGTTCTCTTGAAAAATTGGACGATGAAGGCAATTTCAAAGGCAAAGCGGATATGTTCACGAAGCGTACCATTAAAAAGGCAGAGGTTGTCACAAGTGTGGATACGGCAAGTGAAGCACTGGCAGTGTCCTTATCGGAAAAAGCAAGAGTTGACCTCGATTATATGGCAGAGCTGACTGGAAAAGATGTGGATACGGTCACGGAAGAGCTGACAGGAATTATATTCCAGAATCCATTGACGGATCAGTGGGAAACAGCGGATGAGTATCTGAGTGGAAATGTCCGTGACAAGCTGGAAACAGCAAAGGTCTATGCAGAGAGCCACCCGGAATACGCCGTGAATGTGCAGGCACTCACACAGGTACAGCCGAAGGAGCTGGATGCCAGCGAAATTGAGGTGCGTATCGGTGCCACATGGATTGACCCGAAGTATATTGAGGATTTTATGAGGGAGACCTTTGAAACGCCGCAGCATTTGTTAGACAGGAATGTCGTAGGAGTGCAGTATTCCGATGTGACAGGACAGTGGAACATAAAGGGAAAAAATGCAGACTACGGTAATTCCCTTGTAAATATGACCTACGGTACAAGCCGGAGAAATGCCTATACCATTCTGGAGGATTCACTTAATTTAAAGGACAGCCGTGTTTACGATACCATAGAGGAGGACGGCAAGGAAAAGAGGGTCCTGAATAAAAAGGAAACCACCATTGCATCACAGAAGCAGGAAGCAATAAGGGAAGCATTTAAGGACTGGGTGTTCCGTGATCCGGAACGCAGACAGGTACTTGTGGCAAAATATAATCAGCTTTTCAATTCCACCAGACCAAGGGAATATGACGGTTCACATCTGAAATTCCCCGGCATGACACCGGATATTGAGTTGAAGCCCCACCAGAAAAATGCGGTGGCTCATGTACTTTACGGAGATAATACCCTGCTTGCTCATTGTGTGGGAGCCGGAAAGACTTTTGAAATGACAGCGGCAGCAATGGAGAGCAAGCGTTTGGGATTATGTCAAAAGAGCTTATTTGTGGTTCCGAACCATTTGACGGAGCAGTGGGCAAGTGATTTTTTACGGTTATATCCCGGAGCAAATATCCTTGCTGCAACAAAGAAAGACTTTGAGCCTGCCAACCGTAAGAAATTCTGTTCCAGAATCGCTACGGGAGATTATGATGCGGTCATTATCGGGCATAGTCAGTTTGAGAAAATTCCGCTTTCGCAGGAAAGACAGGTAGCCATTATTGAAAGGCAGATTGATGAGATTGAGCTTGCCATTGCACAGGCAAAAGCCGACAACGGAGAACGCTACACCATTAAGCAGATGGAGAAATCAAGGAAATCACTTCTTACAAGGCTTGAAAAGCTGAATGATGCATCAAGGAAAGATAATGTAGTGACTTTTGAACAGCTTGGTGTGGACAGGCTTTTCGTGGATGAGAGTCATAATTACAAGAATCTGTTCCTCTATACCAAGATGCGTAATGTGGCGGGAATTGCACAGTCGGAGGCACAGAAGTCCTCGGATATGTTTGCAAAGTGTCAGTATTTAGATGAGTTGACGGGCGGTAAGGGCGTGACATTTGCAACAGGTACGCCGATTTCAAACAGTATGACAGAACTTTACACCAATATGCGTTACCTTCAGTATGGTACGCTTCAGAAGCTGGGACTTGGACATTTTGACAGTTGGGCATCCTCTTTTGGGGAAACGCAGACAGCCATTGAGCTTGCACCAGAGGGAACCGGATACCGGGCAAAGACAAGGTTTGCAAAGTTTTTCAATCTGCCGGAGCTGATTGCACTTTTTAAGGAGAGTGCGGATATTCAGACACCGGATATGCTCAATCTTCCTGTGCCGGAAGCAGAGTATGAAAATGTGGTGCTAAAGCCAAGTGAATATCAGAAGGATATGGTTGCATCTTTGGCAGAAAGGGCAGAAGCCGTGCGTGACAGACTGGTACAGCCCTATGAGGACAATATGCTAAAGATTACCAATGACGGAAGAAAGCTGGCATTAGACCAGAGGCTTATCAATGATATGCTGCCGGATGATGAAAATTCAAAGGCAAGCACCTGTGTGGAAAAGGCATTTGAAATATGGGAGCAGACAAAGGAACAGAAATCAACACAGCTTATTTTCTGTGACCTGTCAACACCGAAAGGAGATGGTACATTTAATGTTTATGAGGACATCCGGAACAAGCTGATTGAAAAGGGTGTTCCACCAGAAGAAATCGCATTTATACATGAAGCAAATACGGAGCTTAGGAAAGCGGAGCTGTTCGGAAAAGTAAGAAGTGGACAGGTCCGTTTTTTACTTGGTTCCACACAGAAGATGGGAGCCGGAACCAATGTGCAGGACAGACTTATCGCACTGCACCACCTTGATGTGCCTTGGCGTCCTTCTGATATTGAACAGCAGGAAGGGCGTATTTTACGACAGGGCAACCTTAATCCAAAGGTCAAGATTTTCCGCTATGTGACGGAAGGAACCTTTGACAGTTATTCGTGGCAGCTTATTGAGAACAAGCAGAAATTCATCGGTCAGATCATGACAAGCAAATCTCCGGTACGTTCCTGTGAGGATGTGGATGAAGCAGCACTTACTTATGCGGAGGTCAAGGCT
>JBJELO010000080.1:6547-15820 GCA_051879195.1 Lachnospiraceae bacterium | reverse complement strand
TTTTCTCCTATATTCTTTGCTTCTTCCGTCTCATAATCCAGACCGGCCAGAATATCAGCCCCCGTCTCAAGCATGGCACTGCACCTGCACATATCTTCAGGAGATGGTATTGCTCTCAGGCTCTCGTAATCCCGTATACGCGATTCCTCGATTCCTGTTTTTTCAGCCAGTTTCCGTACAGATATTCTGGACCAGACCCGTAAAGTCTGTATCCTTTTTCCAGCGGGCAGTTTTTTTAATACTTCACTTCTGTTCTCATCGGAGCATTCCACAAAACATAAGGGTGACACTCCAAAAGCGAAAGCCAGCTTTACAATTTCTTTTTCACCGGGTCGACAATAATCCTTTTCGAAATTTCTGATTGTTTTCTGTGATAAATTGGCCAGGTCAGACAGAGCCTTTATAGAATAATCTTTTTCCTGTCTTAGAAACCATATCGTATAAGCAACACTCATCTCCACACCTCTCATCTATTATGTCACATCTTTCAAATTTTGATCCTTGTTCATACAATTTGAAAAATGCGTTTATTATATGTAGAAGAATCCACGACCGACACTTTACAGTCCAGCCATCTCATCTTCGTATTCATGCTTCTCTGCAGAGCTTCCATAATCATCTTTTTTGATCGGGTGTGCCCACCAAAATCTCCCTCTAAAAACAAAATTACATACTTTTTCTTTTTATCATCTGCAAAATCATCGGAAAATATCGCTGTAATGATTTCTTTTAATTCATCCAATGACGTTTTTCTGTCGCCAAAAGTTCTCGCCCCGGTCAATGCAGCCAAAGTCATTGCTACCTTCTGAGACACCTCTATATCAAGACTATCCCGTCCTTCTACATCAACTGTTGTGGATGCAGTGTCCCGTTTCTGGTTATTAGGGGCAATTCTCCAACGACAATTCCCTTCATCTCCCAGACAGTTTTTCACTTCAATAAATGATATTGCATCTCTTCCTGCCGCAACAAAATCTACACCTTTCGATTCCGGAAGGGCATTAAATAAATCACGGTAGTATTTTGTATCATCGAACTTTATCGCAATACTTTCATCTGGAAATCCAAATTTTAATCCACTTTCTTCTCTAATCTCCATAGATAATCCTCTGTTCTCTATCATACATTGCATCAAATTCCTGCATAATCGCGTTATGATTCAAATCCGATGCGGTTTTCTCCAGTTCAAATTTCACATCGTTATTCAGTTCATCCCGATACAATGACATAAATCGTATATCCAGATGTTCCGGATTTAATTCAGGATATATGGCAAGCATATTAAATTCCTGCTGTACAAAATAATCATGTGTTGTCACAAAAATCTGAACACCCATTTTTGCCAGTGCAACTAAAGCCTGTACAATTGGCTGAATCATTTTCGGGTTCATATTCGTTTCCGGTTCATCCCAGAAAAGTATCGTATCTTTATTCAGACTTCCAGATAAGATCATGTAAACAATCATGGAAAGCTTTCGATAACCATCTGATAACAAACCCATCTCAAATTCACCTTCGCCTTTTATCTTCAAAAAGAATTTCTTATCTTTCTGCACAATCTGTCCCTTCATAATTTTTTCAAAACTTTTCAGAACTTCATTTTGTTCATTGGTGTTTGCTCCTTTAGAGAGCGGTCTATCCAACAATTTCGCAAGGTCATAATACATTTCTTCAAAGTCAATATGGTATTCCTCATAAAGAGAAGCAAAATGTTCTGTAGTTGAAATCATTTCTTTTGTGGGAATATAAACCACATCAAAATCCCCAACTGTTTTGATCTGATCCATCCTGATATCCGCATGATTTTCCTGTCTGTTCCCAAATCCAACTGAAATCTGTTGTTTCCTGTCCAGAATAACAGAAAAATCAGTCCGGTTGCTTCCTTGTTTTCTGCTTACCAGACGACCAATTTTCATACCATCCGGGCGAAAAACACCTTGCAGTTTATCAACAAACATCTTTTCTTCTATTTCTTTCGTCGTTGCCTCTTTATAACCTTTTCCAAGAGGTTTCAAAACAGAATACATCACTTTTAACAATGTGGTTTTCCCCGTACTGTTTTCTCCACAAATCACATTGATATTTTTTGACCAGTTAATTTCTGCATTTTCAAAAAGCATGAAATTACTTAAAGTGAGCGTTTTTACTTTCAATGAATACACCTCCAAAATTTACATTGTTTATATCGTACTCTATATCGCTCTATTCCACTACCTTCTCTATATTCTTTTCTATTTGATCATCAGGAATAATATCTACGATTTCATCGACTGTACAGCCCATATGAATACAAATCTTCTCAATTACTTCCATCGTTACGTTCTCATTATTTGCCAGTTTCGTAACAGTATTACTGCTAATACCTGCCAGTTCTCTGAAATCCTTCTTTTTCATATCTCTATCTATCAGCATTTTGAAAAGCTTTTTATAAGATACTGCCATACCTGATACCTCATCCTATACGTACTTTTCTCTTCTTATGTTACGTATATCATTGTAGCATATAATTCGTTCTTTGGATATTAAAAAAGTGGCGTTCGGGGGATTTTTCATCGTTTTTCAATATTTTTACAGCGAAAGAATATAGAATTGATATTGGATGAAAATGTATACAGCACCAACCGGGCTGGCCGCATACCAGGCGGCATCATAACAAAAAAGAACCGGATTCCACCTCCACATGAAGCAAAATCCGGTTCTCATATTATACATATATAAGTTCTCCCAAAATAATTTCTGCCGCACATCGCCGCCCTCTTACACCACGAAGCCGCATCTCTCATGCGCCTTCCTCCCATACTGTTCGGCACTTCATTCGCCGGGGGAGTGAGACAACCTGAGGCGGCGGAATTACAGTGGTATCCTGTAAAGGGGACCGTTGACAAACGCCGGTGCTTAATGAGCGGGCAGCCGTAAGGATGTCCGCGAATTTAGCATCCGCTGCGTTTGTCACAGAGCGAGAGCGCGTCCCCGTATAGGATATCACTGTAATTCCGCCTCACCAACTTTTCACACTTCCCCCGCCCGAAGTCCCGAACAGTACCTTATACCCTTACTTCACCGGCACAAATTTCGCCCGGTTCATAAGCGGGTGCTTCATGGTGATGGCTCCGGGATTGGGGCAGGCCATGACACAGGCTCCGCAGTAATAGCATTCACCCGGGTACATTACAACAGGATGTTCTCCTTTCTTTTCAGCGGGAAACAGGATATCGCACTGACACACCTGCACACAGCGGTTGCAGCCGATGCAGAGGTCTGCATTATAGGTGATCGGTTTTACGCTGCTCGATACGGGAGCTACCTGAAATTCCGGTTTCATTTTCCTTTCCATATCATGATTACTCACGGGAGGCCGCCTCCTCTCTGATATACCGTTCATTCCGTTTTTCATATTCCTCTTCCAGATCTCCGAAGAAATCGAGGGGCACGTCTCTTGTGACCGGCTCTCCGTTTTCCTGATGGATGACGATATGACGCTTTTCTGCTTCCGTTTCCTGCTGCGGGTAGTCGCTGCGCTGGAAACAGAGTGTGTCGGAGCTGGCTTTTCTTGCCAGAGACGCGTACAGGACAAGCTGTGCCACGGTGAGAATATCCAGAACCTCGTGGGTCCGCATCAGGTCGTGAGGATTTGCAGCATAGAGGGAAGGAACGATTTCCTTCTCAAAGCTTTTCAGCAGATCCAGTCCCTCCAGCAGCAGAGATTCACATTTCACACCGCCGCAGTAGTTCTGCATGGCTTTCGAAATGGCGCTGTTGAGTTCCTTCCAGCTGACTCCGTTTTCGCTGTCTGCGTAGAGCGGAGCGTACAAACGCTCTTTTTCCGCTTCGATATCCCTATGGATTTTCTCATCAAATGGTGTAAATTCCGCCGTTTTTGCGTTATCGGCTGCTTTCCTTCCGGCATAATAGCCGGTGGCGCAGGCAAATCCGGCACAGTCGGAGGCGTACAGCTGGTCGCCGCAGGCATAGATGCCATCAATATTCGTTTTCAGGTCCCAGTCATGCATGATACCGCCCGGCGCGCCGAAAAACTGGCGTTCCTGCTCCAGAAAGCTGGCGGACTGCCAGCCGGTTCCGTAGCTTTGCAGCATATGTTTTTCCGGGTCAAAGCCCCTTTCCGTATAATTGCGGTAAATGGGAATCTTTGTTTTTCCTTCTTCTCCCACCATCATGCCCCAGATGACTCTCCGCTCTGCTTCCGGCATGCGGCTCAGGTCGGCATAAAACGGCAGTTTATAGCCCCGTTTTACCAGTTCATCAAAATCAAGAGTTTCCGGTCCCCGGTATTCATATTTGGGATTGTCGATCACACCGCCTTTCAGGAAAAATTTCTGTCCCTCAGCCGGGTAATAGCGCTCCGATACCGTTTTCAGTTCCTTTCCGTCCCGGTCCACATAGGGAATTTCCACACCGCGGGCGTCCACCATGGTGGCCGCGTACCAGGTATTGTGATTGTTGCCGGTTCCGTAGGGAGGGAAGCTGCGTCCTGCTGCTGAAAATTCCGCCCGCACCGTTTTTTCCATCATGGTAAATTCCATGCCGGCTCTCCAGCCCATGGCATGGCCGCTGCCGATGCTCTGCATGGGCCGGAATTCGCACAGGCCCGTCAGATCCGCATCAAACAGCCAGACCCTGGCCGGTCTTGACATGGCAAGAACGGTAGATTTTGCACGGAAGATATGGAACTTCCCCGTTCTCACATTCATACCCATGGCCCCGATTCCTCTGGAGCTGCCATCGGCCTGCCGTACAGTCAGCAGAGCTGTAGCTTCGGTTCTCTCATATATCTTCACACCGAGCCGTTTCAGTTCCCGGTACAGCGCCGGCTTAAATGTGGATCCCCACACACGGATCGTAAATTTATTTTTATAATCATAAGCAAACATCAGCTTCGTTTTTTCATCACGGAATTCCGCCCCGGCAAATTCATCCTCCGTATCCCGGACTTTTCCGCCGAAAGATTCCAGATCGAGAAGCCGGTCATAGCCCTCCCGGCATTCAATGTAATGGGCAATGCCGTTGCTGTATCCGTCCTGCTCCCTGACATAGGCTTCCGCAATTTCTTTGGGTGTCACACCGGAACAGGGATTGGTACACGCCGATTCCCAATGGTCAAATCCGGTACCGGCTGCTCCGCTTCGTTCGATGGCGCCTTTTTCCACAATCGCCACGGAAAGGCCTTTCCTTGCTGCTGCAATTGCTGCAAAACAGCCGGACAAACCACCGCCGAGAACCAGCACATCCGTCTCCGCAGATTCTTCCATGCCCAGTTCATTGCCGTAAGGCCACCTGTATTCTGATTGATTCATAGATTCACTCCACTCTGAACAATAACATTTTTATTAAAATACCCGTAACTTTTCTACAGCAGTTCTCCGCCCGCTGTCTTTCGTATCTCTTCCGCCCGGATGCAGGCACAGTAATGCCCCGGTGAAACCTCCGTAAAAGGAATCTCTCCCCAGCGGCATTCGTCCGCCGCATACGGACATCTGGCAGCAAACCGACAGCCAGGAGCCGGATTGACCGGACTTACCACCTCGCCCTGTAGCAGCTTTCGCACCTTATGGCAGGATTCAATACTGGGAATGGGAATCGCCGCAAGAAGGGCTTTCGTATACGGATGCATGGGATTTTCAAAAATCTCCTCCGCCTCCGCCTTTTCCACGCATTTTCCCAGATACATAACCATGATTTCATCGGAGATATGACGCACCACCGACAGGTCATGAGTGATGAACATGTAGGTCAGCTTCATCTGCTCCTGCAGATCCATCAGCAGATTCAAAATCTGTGCCTGAATCGACACGTCAAGAGCGGAAACCGGTTCGTCGCAGATGACAAATTCCGGTTCCAGAATCAGCGCTCTGGCAATTCCGATCCTCTGTCTCCGTCCGCCGTCCAGCTCGTGGGGATACGCCATGGAAAGCCGCTCGGCAAGTCCCACTGTTTCCATCATGCGGCTGACCCGCTCCTCCATTTCAGCCTTGTTTTTACATACTTTATTGACGATCAGCGGCTCGGCAATCAGCTGGCGCACATTCATACGTCCGTTCAGGCTGGCGTAGGGATCCTGAAATACCATCTGAATCTTCGGACGGATCTGTTTCATTTCCTTCTTTTTCACATGCACCAGATTGATTCCTTTGAACAGAATCTCACCTTCCGTAGGCTTGTCCAGACGGAGCAGTGTTCTTCCCAGGGTAGATTTGCCGCAGCCGGACTCGCCGACCACGCCCAGGGTCTTTCCCTGCGGAATCTGAAAACTCACATCATCCACTGCATGGAGCATACCGGCCGGCGTATTAAAATACTTTTTCAGATGTTTTACTACCAGAAATGATTCTGCCATACTTACTCTGCTCCTTTCTGAGAAACGGGAAAATGGCACCTTACCAGATGCCCGTCTGTTTCATGAACCGGCGGTTTCCGGGTTCTGCACTGTTCGGTACAGTATCTGCACCGGGGCGCAAACCAGCATCCCTCCGGCTTAACGGTTGGATCGGGCATCAGACCCTCTATGGGCTGAAGCCGTCTCTTGTTTTTGGAAAAACCGGGAAGTGACTGAAACAGGCCGACGGTATAGGGATGATGCTCTTTCCCCGCAAAAATATCTGCCAGCGTACCGTATTCCACAATTTCACCGGAATACATGATGGCAACTTTATCACAGGTCTCCGCCACCACACCCAGATCATGGGTAATCATAATAACCGAAGTTTTATACAGTCTCTGCAGGTCGCAGATCATGGAAAGAATCTGTGCCTGAATGGTCACATCAAGGGCGGTGGTGGGTTCGTCCGCAATCAGAAGCTTCGGATTGCAGATCAGGGCAATGGCGATCACCACCCTCTGCCTCATGCCGCCGGAAAACTGATAGGGATATTCCACCTTTCTTTCCTTTGGAATGCCCACCAGTTCCAGGGTTTCTTCAACTTTTTTCTCAATCTCCTGACTGCTCAGATTGTCGGTATTATGCAGATACAATGCCTCGCCGATCTGCTCTCCCACCTGCAGCACCGGATTCAGAGCCGTCATGGGATCCTGAAAAATCATGGAAATCCGGCTGCCTCTGATTTTCTGCATCTCCTGTTCCTTCAGACTCAGGAGATTCTGTCCTTCCAGCAGGATTTCTCCGGCGGGAACCTTCCCGGTCCGTTCCGGCAAAAGCCCCATAATCCCCAGAGCAGTCGTCGTTTTCCCCGCACCGGTTTCTCCCACCAGTCCCAGCGTCTCGCCTTCTTCCAGCGAAAAACTGATATCATTTACCGCGTAAACCGTTTCCAGATCTGTCTGATATTGAATGGAAAGATTTTTTACTTCCAGTACTTTATTATTCATGCTCTCCACCGCCTTCTAATTCTTTAATTTCGGATCAAGTGCATCCGTCAGCCCGTCGCCTACCAGATTGAAGGAAAGAGAACTGAGCAGAATGAAGATACCCGGGAAAAACAGCAGGTAGGGAGATGTAAAAATGTAATCCTGCGCTGCGGAAAGCAGTGCACCCCACTCCGGCGAAGGAGGCTGGATTCCCATACCGATGAAGCTGAGGCCGGCTGCCGATAAAATCATATCGGAAATAGCCATGGTCGTGTTGACAATGATCGGACCCATGGCATTGGGAAGTACGTAGCGGAAAATGATCCGTGCATTGGAAGTACCGTAGGAGCGGGCCACATCCACATAGTCCTGCTCCGCCACCGTCAGCACCACTGAACGAATCAGACGCACATTTCCCGGGATACAGGAAATGGTAATGGCAATGATCAGGTTCCGCATGCTGGTTCCCAGTGCGGCCACCACAGCCAGAGACAGCAGAATGGGCGGCACGCACATGAAAACATCCACGATGCGGCAGATAATATTGTCCACCATTCCACCGAAATACCCGGCGCTTGCCCCCAGAACAGCGCCGATCACCAGCGCCATCAGGCTGGTTGCCACTCCGATAAACAGGGAGTAGCGGGAGCCGTGGACAACTCTTGCAAACAGATCACGCCCGAATTCATCGGTTCCGAAAATATGGCCGGAGGAAGGAGCCTGCAGGCGTTCTGTCCCCACCTGCTCCACACATCTGGAGTAGGGAACGATCACATCGGCAAACAGAGCCATTCCCACCAGCAGAATGAGAAGCACCAGGCCGATAACCGCCGATCTGTTTTTCCGGAAACGGCGCCAGAATTCCGAAATCTGCTCCCTCGTTCTCGATTTTTTTCTATTCACGACTTCTGCCTCCATTCTCATATTTTGCTTTGATGCGGGGATCAATCCATGCGTACAGAATATCCACGATCAGAATTACCAGACTGAACAGGACCGCAAGAAACAGGGTACATCCCATAACCACCGGAATATCCTTCTGCCTGATGGCCGTGGTCATCAGCGTTCCCATTCCCGGCATGGCAAATACGGTTTCTGCGATGATGGCACCACCCAGAGAGGCACCAAAGCTGGTGCCCAGCGTGGTGACTACGGGAAGCATGGCATTGCGGAGTGCGTGTTTCCAGATAATTCGCTTCTGCGACGCGCCTTTTGCTTTGGCCGTCCGTATGTATTCCTGCCTGACTGTCTCCAGCATGGCCGACCGGGTCAGACGCAGAAGCCCCGCCGCAGACGTCATGCACACCGTAATCGTAGGCAGGATAAAATGCTTCAGGCTGTCCGCCCCGTGGGACGGCAGAATCCCCAGCTTCATGGAAAACAGAAGCATCAGCATGGAGCCCATCCAGAATCCGGGAATCGACGCAAAAACCAGCGCGACAACAACCAGCGTCTGGTCCAGAACCGTGTACTGTCTGATGGCAGAAATGATTCCCAGAGTAATCCCGATGATGGATGCTGCAGACATGGATAAAACAGCCAGCAGCAGCGTATTGGGGAAACGGGCCATGATATCGTCCATAACCGGCTGTCTGCTCTGGTAGGACGTTCCCAGATCAAAATGAAATATCACGTCTCCGATATAATTGAAATACCGGATCAGAAACGGTTTGTCATACCCGAACTCGGCATTCAGTGCCGCAATATCCTCCGGGTCCGCCGTAATCCCGAGAATGATGCTTCCCGGATCGCCCGGCGTCAGAGACAAAATGGCGAATACCAGAAACGATACACCAAGCAGAACGGGTATCATATAAATCAATCGTTTTATTACATATTTGTACAAAACAGTACGCTCCTTTCCAGATACATTTCCGGATGATGTGAAATATACTGCCAGACTGCATCCTCATTCCGGGACACAGTCTGGCAGTATTTTCAAGGCTGACTTTT
>JBJELO010000080.1:0-6447 GCA_051879195.1 Lachnospiraceae bacterium | reverse complement strand
AAAGGAATTTCCTGACAGTCAAGGCTTACATTGTGCACGTAAAGCGTCATGGGATTGCAGATTACCGCATAAATCGCTTCATCCTGTGCTTTTGTAAAAATCTGATTGAAAATGGCCGCTCTTGCGTCATTATCAGTTTCCGCTTTTGCCTGTACAAACAGCTCGTCCATAGCCGGATCGGAATAGCGGGCATTGTTGGCTGTACCGATGTAATCGGAGCAGAATGCCATCTCCAGCTGCTGGGTATCGCCGTCCAGTGTCATTTCCAGTGCAGTAATATCGTAATTGCCGCTTGTCAGATCATCGATATAGGCATTGAATTCTTTCACTTCAATGGTTGTCTCGAGGCCGACTGCGGAAAGATCGCTCTGGATAACAGTTGCCAGATTGGAATATTTTTCAGCAACCAGAATGCTGCCCAGATTCAGAGGAGTAGTCACACCTGCTTCCTTCAAGAGTTCCTTTGCTTTCTCCGGATCGTAGGTATACTGGAACTGGTCGTCAGAGTAACCAAAACGCTCTTTGGAACAGATATTGGAATTGATCTCCGCCTCATTGTCGTAACATACTGCAACGATATTTTCCCGGTTGATGGCGTAATTGATTGCCTTACGGACCAGTTCGCTGTTGAACGGCTCTTTTTCCAGATTCATGGAAACATAAGAGAAACCGGAGGTACCGATTTCCTCTACGGCAAGAGATTCGTCTCCCTGAATCTGTGCCATGGTGGAAGATTCTGCCATGGCAAAATCAACCTCACCTGTCTTCAGCGCGATTGCTGTGGTGGACTGATCGGGAATCACTTCAAATGTTACATTCTTAATGGCAGCTTCGCCTCTGTAGTAACCGTCATAAGCTTCCAGCGTAATCTTGCTGCCTTTTTCTCTTCCTGCATATTTGTAGGGGCCGCTTCCCACCGGCTGGCTGGCAAAATCGCTTTCCGATTTTTCAAAATAGACTTTTGAAGCAACAGGCACCTGGCACACGCCGAGAAGGAACGGAGAATAGGGATTGTCAAGATGACAGATTACTGTAGTTTCATCCGGTGCTTCCACACTTTCCAGACCTGCAACCTGTGATCCCTGATATTCCGATTCCATGTAAAGTTCCAGAGAGAATTTTACATCTTCTGCAGTCACAGCTGAACCGTCGTGGAAGGTCACATCATCTCTCAGCTTGAAGGTATAATCCTTGCCGTCATCGCTGACCGTATAGCTTTCCGCAATTCTCGGTTCCGGTTCATGTGCACCGTCGGGATTCATGTACATCAGCGGATCGTAAAGCTGTGTCAGAATCGTATGCTCGATGGTCGTACTGAAATCAGAAGGATGAAGTGTATCAATATCCACATCCGTCGCAATGACAATACTGTCTTTACCGGCCTGAGAAGCTGTCTCGCCGGCCGCACCTGTCTGTGCTTCGTTCCGGCTTCCTGAATTGCCGCAGGCCGTCATCGATACCATAAGTGCCGCAGCCAGGAAAAGTGATACCATTTTTTTCATAATCGTACTCCTCTCTTTCAAATCTCAAATTTGTATTGTGAAAATGCATTGATTAAATCAATTCCCGCTTCAATATCCTTTTTGGAAGCCACCGCACTCTGACAGTGAGGATATCTCGTCACCACAACGATGCCTCCGGTACGGACTCCTGTTCCCGAAAGATTCATGCTGGAAGCATCCGTTCCGCCCTGATCGATCACTTCCCGCTGATAGGGAATTCCATTTGCCTCACAACAGGAAATCATGGCTTCCACCACATCTTCGTCGCTGACTACGGACGGATCGCAGATCTTGATGCCGATACCGCCGTCCACTTTATTGCTTCCTTCCAGATCACAGGGATAATCATGGGCCGGTGTGATGTCCACCGCAATGCCGATATCCGGCCTGATCCGCTCTGCCGCCGGCTTGGAACCGCGGCAGCCAAGCTCCTCCTGAACACAGAATACATAATAGATATCGTTCAGACATCCCTGATTCTCTTTCAGCGCTTCCAGCAGCTGGTAACAACCAATCCGGTTATCCAGACTCTTGGAACAGATCCGGTCATTCTGCAATTCCAGATACTCACCCATATAGCCGCAGGCATCTCCCAGATTCACCACCTTCATGGCATCCTCTCTGGAAACAGCCCCGATATCAATATAAAGCTTTCCGGCCTTGTTGCCTGCCTCCTCAATGGGCCCCATGCAGCTGACTACACCTTTTACACCGTTTTTAAACTGCACTCTGCCATTGTAGGCAGAACCGGTCCAGTTCCATCCCATATTACAGACACGAAGTCTCCCGTCCTCTTCGATGGTCTTAATCATAAAGCCGATCTCATCCATATGCGCCGCAAACATAATCCTTTTCGCAGCCGCCCCGCCGGTACCCTTTTTATGGACAATCAGGTTGCCCAGAGCATCGGTCATAATCTCATCCGCCCAGGGAGCGGCTTCCTTCTCAATATAACGGCGCACTTCTTTCTCATATCCCGACACGCCCCAGAGCTGTGTCAGATCCCTCAGTAATCTCTCGTCCCGCAAAAAAAGACCCCCTTTATACCTACTATGTCCTTTATCACTTGAATGCTTTCATCTATTAAAGTTTCAGGCTGCTGTAAGTGTAACACGTTTCGCAAGTTTTTGCAATATGCATTTTGCAAAATGCAAAACCTCGAAAACACTGCATGTTTCCTCGGTGTGGCGTATCCGCCAAATAGATTTACACAAAAAGTGCTCGTGAATGCAAGCATTCGTCGCACTTTTTGTGTAAATCTGCTTGGCTCTGAACAATTACAAAAAATCCTTGACATTTTTTCGTCTGATTGTGATAATGAATTCAGTTTAAGGGGGGAATGTTGCCATGAACTTAAATAAATCCACGCTTTCGGAACAGATTTACCAGATTCTGCGGTCCGATATTCTGACTCAAAAAATTCCTCTGGGGGAGAAACTGACGCTGAAACATCTGCAGGAACGGTTTGAGGTGAGTTCCACACCGATTCGCGAGGCTCTGACCCGTCTTTCTCAGGATGGCCTGGTGGATTATTACTCCAATATCGGTGTGAACGTGATTTCTTTATCGGAGGATGATCTGAGGGAATTGTATCAGTTTATGGGAGATCTGGACCGGCTGGCTATTCTTTACACTGCCGGTTATCCGGACCATGAAGCGATCTGCCGCGAACTGCAGGATGCTGTTTCCGTTACGGAAAAGCTTCAGGACTGCCAGGATATGCCTGAGGAGCTCACTGCTCTCTGGATCAAAAATTCAGATGATTTTCACCTGATTTTTTATAAGTACTGCAGCAACCGGAAATTAAAAACGGCTGCAGAAACACTCCGCAGCCAGCTTACAATTTTTTCCAATATTTATGAGACGAAACAGGAACCTCAAAAAGAGATTCATCAGATGCATGTAAAGATTTTCGAGGCATATAAAAGCAGAGCGTACGCCGAAGCCGGTGATCTGATGAAAGAACATCTGAATGCTTCTCTGGAATTTGCCCTGAACTCTTTCCGTGATATGAACCCGTGAACGGTTAACCGGGACTAATCACGCGTGATTTTTCAGCCTCCGGAACCATTTTTATTCTTCTGCGCGTTTCACAGGTATCTGTATCTCCGAAAGCCATTCCTCTTCCGTTTCCTTATTCCATACGCCATCAATGTATTTTTCCCGTATATTGCCGCAGATTTCATAACCGTTTTCTTCAATAAATCGGAGAATTGCTGCATAAGAACGGGAAAATTCATTGTAGGAGCCTTTGTGATAAACACATGCCGCCTGGATTTCCGGGAATTCCCTGAATTTTACAAGCGCAGAATCTTCTTTTTTCTCTTTGACGGCTTCGCAGGTTTCAATCAGAATCTGCTCTTCTTTATATCCCGGCTCCAGATAATTGGTAAAACAGTACTCAGGAACCGCGCATTCACATCCCAGCCGTTCCATTTCCGCTCCCATGGCCGGCATCAGATCGAACAGCGCATCATACGATTCAATTCTTTTTTCCATAGTGGCTGCCGTTACCGCAGGGATTGTTCTGATCAGCACCGGTGCTTCCAGGGTGGAACCGCTGCCTTCCATATATCCGTCCAGCACGGCGAGCTGTCCTGTCAGCTCCGCAATTTTCGCCAGAATCTCCATCCGCTTCCGTGAAAGAAAAGTCTTTGCATCAACGCCGGACTGCAGTTTTCGGATGTCCTCCAGCGTGAATCCGGCCTGTTTCAGTGCCGTAATCTGATGCAGAACAGCCATCTGATCCATGGTATAATAGCGGTATCCGTTGGTTCCATCCACAAAAGCGGGCTCCAGAAGACCCTGATTCTCGTAAAAACGCAGTGTCTTTATGGTAACATGGTTCATCTGGGCAAACATGCCGATGCGAAAAAGTGTGCCGCTCTGTTTTTCTTCACAACTGTTATGTTTTTTATACATTTTCATGATTGTACTCCTCCACGCCGTTTTTTTCATGCATTTTCTGAAAAAATCCTGCAGCTGTTCAGGTTGTTATTCCCACCGGAACGACTTTACCGAAATCATGCCGCACAGTACCGTAATCACCACCAGCAGAATCACACTGCTGCAGGCTGATTCCGGCCATATTCCCATTGAGGCGGCTTTCATCAGCTTGATCCCCTGTGTCAGCGGCATGATATCTGCCGCTCTCTGCAGACCTGTGGGAAAGAGCTCGTAGGGAATCATGGCCCCCGACAGCAGCAGCATGGGGAAATAAACAAGACTTGTGACCATATTCATGGTTTTTACAGTTCTGCACAAGGCTGCAATCATCAGACCGATGGAAAACATGGAAACCATGGTCAGCAGCCAGACGCCGATAAATAGAAGTACACTGCCCCCCATCCGGTATCCGAATCCTGCTGTGGCTGTCAGCCACACCAGCAGAGCCGAAAGCGCTGCCATAACCGCGCTGCACAGGGTGTCTGCACCGAGGATCCATGCCGGACTGCAGGGGCTGCAGTAAAAATGTTTCAGAATCTTTTTGTCACGGTAATCCACCATGACAATAGGGATACTCATAAATGCACTGCAGCAGATTCCCACTGATGCAAGGGCCGCAAACGCACTCTGAAGATAGGTCATACCGCTGTCACCGGCTGCTTTTCCCCCCGCGATCAGGGCAATCAGTACCAGAGCAGCCACCGGCATACACAGGTTGAACACAAATACATCAGCTGAGCGGAAAAACAGCTTCTGTTCGATGCTGTACAGTTTCAGAAATCGTTTCACAGTTCCACCTCCTCACCCATATACCAGAGATAAGCTTCCTCTAAATTGTCATAAGGAGAATTTTTTACCACATCCTCCACCGTACCTTCTGCAATTTTTCTGCCTTTTCGCAGAAGCAGAATCCGGTCACAGAGAATCTGTGCTTCTTCCATATAATGTGTCGTCAGAAATACCGTCAGCCCGCTGTTTTTCAGTTTTCTCAAAGTTCTCCATACCTCCCGGCGGGCCGCCACGTCAAGCCCGGTGGTCAGTTCATCCAGAAAAACAATTTCCGGATTCCCGATCAGTGCAAGAACCACGGAAAGTTTCTGCCGCTCTCCCCCGGAAAGCTTTTCTACCCGGCTTTTTTCCAGACCGGACAGTCCGAATTCCTCCAGCAGTTTTCTGTAATCCGCCGGATTCCTGTAGAGAGCCGCATGCTCCCTGCAGACCTCGTCCACCCGAATAGCCGCCTGATAACTGGAGGACTGAAACTGAACTCCTGCCTTTTCAAATATCTCTTTTCTGTGTTTTGCAGCCTTCTGTCCCTGAATGAATGCCTTTCCGCCATCCGGCTTTTTCAGCCCCAGCAGCATTTCAATCGTAGTACTTTTACCGGCCCCGTTATGACCCAGGAGGCCAAACACCTGTCCTTTCTCCACCGTAAAGGAAAGGCCATCCACAACCTTTCTGCCGTGAAACGATTTTGTAAGATCACAGGCTTCTATACACGCTGTATACATTGAATTTCTCCTTTCATCTGTTCTGAAAAAATTCTACAGCATCCCCTGGAGGGGAGAGTCAAGTGCCTTTTTATAATTTATCTTTATTCATTTTTCCTGTTTCTGCTGCTGTCTCTTTCTTCCCGTATCTTCCTTTCCGTCCATTCATCAATTTTCCGGCTCAGCATTTGCAGCCAGGATGAAAACTGCACATTCTCTTTTCCGTACACCAGCTGCAGCTCGTATTCCAGCGGCAGCCATGTTTTAATATCCGATTCATTGTGAGAGATTACTGCTTCCAGCTTATCAAGAGCTTTATATGTCTTTGCTTCCTCTGTCTGCAGTTCCTTCATTTCACCCAGCAGAGCGCTCCATTCAGATTTCTGCGGCTCGGGAAATGTGCCAACCCAGCTGTCAAACAGATTTTCCTCAACGTCATTATCTTCTGAGTTTTTCTGAAAAGTGGGAATATCACCGGTAAATGCCTCGCCCAGGTCGTGGATCAGGCA
>JBJELO010000079.1:0-15936 GCA_051879195.1 Lachnospiraceae bacterium | reverse complement strand
TTCTAAAGGATACCACCTTCATTGACTTTTGTCAACTGCTTTTTTCATTATTTTTCAAATTATTAAAAATATATCTATTTTTCAGGTTTATCATACAATATGACATTCAGATTCATCCATGCCAGCCATGCATATTCTGATTTGCTGAATTTTACATTGAGTTCCTCCCTGTTGCAGAAAATGAACCAACTCGGAAGTGTTTCCGGGAAACATTGTTTTTGTTTCCCGGAAATACTTCCTGTCAGCTCATGTCAGCATTTCTTTATCATTTACACATCCGATACGCCAAAAAGCTGATTAATCGTTATCTGTACATTTGGTTAATGCCAAAGCACCGGTGCGGGCGACTTCAACGATGCTGATGGACTGAAGCATCTTGATCAGAAGTCTTGTCCGTTCCGGTGTATCACAGATCTGCAGAATCATCTGGTTTTTGGACATATCTACAATATCAGCTTTCATAATCTGAGAAATCTCAATGACATCCTTGCGGTTGTCCTTATTGTATTTTACCTTTACCAGCATCAGTTCTCTGGTGATACTCTGTGATTCCTTAAACGTCTTTACTTTAATAACATCAAGCTTTTTGTTCAGCTGCTTTTCAATCTGTTCAATCGTATTCTCGGAACCGCTGCTGACGATGGTCATGCAGGAAACTTCCGGATCATCCGTCTCACCTACAGCAAGGCTTTCAATATTATATGCTCTTCTGGAGAAAAGACCGGCCACTTTACACAACACACCGGCACGGTTTTCCACAAGAACAGAATAAATTCTTCTCATACTTTCATCCTCCCGGTTAATTTACCAAATCATTTGAATCAAGAATGCATTCCATCAGTACCGGCCCCTGCGTATTCAGGAACTGATCAATCTGTGCATCTGCCTGATCCATATTGTACATGCGGATAAACGGTATATCATATGCCTCTGCAATTTTCTCAAGATCCGGGCTTCCTGAAAGGTCGATCATGGAATAATGATCCGCATAGGCGTAATGCTGATATTCACGCACCATCCCCAGCACGTTGTTCTTCAGAACTGCAATCTTAACAGGAATATTATGCTGTTTGATCGTTGCCAGTTCCATCATGGACATCTGAAAAGAACCGTCACCGCAGACAGCTACCACCTGCTTGTCCGGATTGGCTGACCTGGCACCCATGGCGGCGGGAATGGAATATCCCATGGTTCCCATGCCCCCGGAAGTCAGGAAACGGCCTTTTTTGATAACAGAATAGCGGCAGGACCATATCTGATTCTGTCCCACATCTGCCACATAAATACCGTCATCATCCATTTTCTCACATAAAGTCCGAACAAACTCCTCCGGATCCACATAATCCGGGTTCGGATTTCTGTGATAATTCAATTCTTTTCTGTACTCATCCATCTGAGCAATCCAGTCATCCCGCCGAACAGGCTCATAATCAGCTTTCAGAAAATCATCCAGTATATTTTTCGCATCCCCTACCAGAGGAATTGTCGCACCGGCATTTTTGCCGATTTCCGCCGGATCCACATCAATATGAACCAGGACTTTGTTTTTGGTAATCAGACTGGGCTGCTGAACAGCACGATCTGCAAAACGACAGCCAATTACGATCAGCAGATCTGCTTCATTGATCGCCTTATTGGCATAACGGCGGCCATTGTTGCCAACCATACCGAGATTCAGCCTGTGCGCGCTGGGAACCGCATCAATCGCCATCATGGTAGATGCAACAGGAATATCAAATTTCTCAGCAAATTCCAGCAGTTCATCACGGGCACCGCTCAGGAGGACTCCGCCGCCTGCCATAATGACCGGTTTTTCTGCCTTTACGATTTCCTGCATTACTTTTTTGATCTGAACTGCATGTCCTTTCACTGTCGGTTTATATGTTCTCAGATTAACACTTTCCGGATAAGCAAAATCTCCGACTTCCTTCTGCTGAATATCAATGGGGACATCAATCAGCACAGGACCTCTTCGTCCGGTATTGGCAATATAAAAAGCTTCTTTAAATATCCTGGGCAGATCCTCAGCTTTTTTCACCAGATAACTGTATTTTACAAACGATTCCGCAGCACCTGTAACATCCGCTTCCTGGAATACATCACGCCCGATCAGTTCAGTTTTAACCTGACCGGTAATACATACCAGCGGAATACTGTCCGCATAAGCCGTTGCAATTCCCGTCAACAGATTTGTCGCACCTGGACCTGAAGTAGCAACACATACACCAACCTTTCCTGTTGTTCTTGCTGCTCCATTGGCTGCATGGGCAGCATTCTGCTCAATTCGTACGAGAACAGAGCGGATATCGGACTGCAGAATGCTGTTGAAAAACGGACAGATTGCCACACCGGGATAACCGAATATTGTATCCACACCTTCTGCTTCCAGACATTTTACCATAATATCTGCGCCTGTCATCAGTTACTCCTCCTATTTCCTTTATCTGATTTTTATGAAAAGTAACTGTCCGGACTCATTAAAATATCATACAAAGCCCGAACAGTTTCAATTTATGATACATTATAACAAAGTTGTTCTCTGATTTACAAGTTACTGATTTACTGTCTTCCTTTAACAGGATATTAAAATAAATCAATATTTTCGATACTTAATTAATATACTGCACAAATCAAAAGATCTATCGTACCGACACTTTTTGCAAAAACATATTTCGAATTATCTGCGCCATGCAAAAACAATCTCTATCTCAGGATCATCTCATCCGGTTTTTCCGGATTCATAATCACATCCACGTGACCTCCGTGTTTCAGCCTTCCTTTCAGTATCTCAGCTACAAACAGAGGTTTCAGCTTCTCCTGAATCACACGGTCAATCTCCCGTGCACCGTATTCCTCCGAATACCCCTCCTCCAGCAGATAGTCGTAGACCGCATCGGATACGGATACTGTGATATTTCGCTTTTTCAGATATCCTTCCAGCTGGGAGGTCTTTTTCTTCACAATCCGCATGGCCATCTCCCGCGAAAGTTTGTGGAACATGAGAATTCCGCTCAGACGGTTCCGGAATTCCGGAGCAAATACACGTTTCACTTCATCCATCATGTTGGACTCCATAACAGAACGTTCTCCGAAACCGATCATCTTCCTGCCAACACTGGCAGCACCGGCATTGGAAGTCATAATCAGAATAACATGGCTGAAGTCAGCTTTCCTTCCATGATTATCAGTCAGTGTAGCATAATCCATCACCTGCAGAAGTACATTGAAAATGTCACTGTGTGCTTTCTCGATTTCATCCAGCAAAAGAACACAATGGGGATTTTTACGAATAGCATCTGTCAACTGACCCCCGTCTTCAAATCCCACATACCCGGCAGGAGAACCGATCAGTTTTGCCACTGTATGGCGTTCCGTATACTCACTCATGTCAAACCGGATAAAGCTGATACCCAGCTGAGCGGCAAGCACTTTGGCCGCCTCGGTCTTTCCCACACCGGTAGGACCGACAAACAGCAGAGAAGCTACCGGCTTATGTTCCTCCACCAGTCCCAGTCTGGAAATCTGCACCGCATAAACCGCTTTTTCAATAGCTTCATCCTGACCGAAAACCTGAGCGGTAATCCGCTCTTTCAGCGTCAGCAGACCTGCTTCGTCCTCCTGATCAATCACTGTCCGGGGAATCCGGCAGATTCTGGATATGGTGAGATCCACCAGCTCGGTGTCGGCAATCGGCCTGCCCTCCGTCGTCTTCTCCCGGGCCAGTTCCGGATGAAGCTGAAGCCATGCTCCAGCCTCATCAATCAAGCCGATGGCTTTATCAGGCAGATATCGTTCATTCATATATCTGGCGCTTAATTCCACTGCCTTTTCCATAAATCCGGGTGCATAAACAATACCGTGATGTTCCTCATAGCGCTCACGGATTCCTTCCAGAATGGATACGCATTCCTCCTGAGAGGGTTCCGCAATGTCGATATTCTGAAATCTGCGGATCAGCGTCCTGTTTTTCGATATGGTTCTGTTGTATTCCTCATAGGTTGTGGATCCGATAAAGCGGATAGAAGGATTCTCAAACCAGGGCTTCAGCAGGCTGGCTGCATCCATGCTCCCTGTCTGATCACCTGCTCCCACAATTGTATGAATTTCATCAATAAATACAACAGGGGCTTCTTCTTTCGCAACATGAACCATTACATCCCGCATCCGCTTTTCATACTCGCCCCGGTACTGGGTTCCTGCAACCATCCCTGCCATATCCAGCATGAAGATCCGGGCATTCTTCAGCGATTCAGGAACCTTACCTTCGTTGATCCGGGCTGCCAGACCATAGGTGATGCTGGTTTTCCCCACTCCGGCTTCTCCGATATGCAGAGGATTGTTTTTATCCCTGCAGCAGAGAACCTGTATGGTTCGCTCCAGCTCCTCTTCCCTTCCTACCAGCGGATTGTGTTCGCTCACTGTATCATTGAGGCTGGTCACATAATTCTGCCAGCTGCCTGTTTTTTCATCCAGAGACACCCAGGGAGCGTCCTCCGCATCAAAATCCTCCTCTTCTTCTCCTGAGAGCAGAGTATCTTTCGTACCTGCTTCAGTTACTTCCTGATTAACCGCAGCCAGCAGTGAAACAGGGTCCTCTGCCTCAAGAGAAAGATAGTAGACTGCAAAGCTTTCCTCCTGCTCCATGATTCCTTTCAGGATATGGGAAAGCTCCACTTCTTCCCTGCCGCTGGAAATCGCCTGACGCACAGCACACTCAAATACGGACTGAGTTCCGTTGCTGACGGCAATCTCATCCCCCTTTTTCCGGGGCAGATGATTCTTGAAAAACTGGTTCAGATTATTTTCCAGACGTTCCACGCTTCCCCCGCATTTTAACAAAGCCCGCTGAAAAGGAAGCTCTTTGCAGAGAGCATACAGCATATGCTCCGGCGTCATATATTCATTCTGTTCGATTCCGGCCTTGATAAAGGCGCTGTTAATTACTTCATTTACTTTTTCCGAAAATTCCATCGGTCAGACTTCCTTCCTCATTGTTCAACCGGTTCCGTCTCCACGCGAAACGGATAGCCTTCTTCCCGGGCCCGCCTTACTGCTTCATCCGCTTTTGTAATGGCAATATCGTATACATAGGTACCAACAACTGCCTTTACTCCCCGATGAACCGCATACATCAGACGAAAAGCCTCCGATTCCGATTTACCAAAAACCGACATCAGAATCTCAACCACAAAATCCATCGGCGTAAAATCATCATTATACATGATGACATGATACATCTTCGGTTCCTTTACCTTAAATTTTGTATGTGTACTTTCTTCAAATTTTATCTGCCCAGCCATAAATACCTCACTTTATCCGCAGCCATCCGCCTCCTCCGGTCAGGCGTATTGTATCTGAAACCTGAATCGCTGCACAAATCCAGTCTCAGCCTGATATAACAAGTCCCACAATCGTAAGCAGCATACCTGCTCCCGTATACCATGTAAATGTTTCATGCAGAACAGGGATCGACAATGCCACTGTTACTACCGGTGTCAGGTAAATATAAACGCCGGAAGTAATCACGCCCAGTCGGTCCACCGCATAATTCCACAGGACAAAACACATCGCCGAGGCGCTGATTCCCAGATAAATTACATGGATCAGAACCTGAGACATGGATAGAATATCCGGCTCAAAGGAAAATCCCATAATAAATCCAAACGGAATCATAAAAAACAGGCCCCAGGTGATGATCCGCCTTGTGGCAGAAATTACCGGATATCCCTTTTCTGTGATCCATTTGCTGAAAACCGAATAAAACCCCCAGACAAATGCCGCACACAGCGCCAGAAAATCACCCAGAGGATTCAGTGAAACGTTTCCGCCCTGAAAACTGATCAGCACGATCCCGAAAAGAGCCAGTACAAATCCGGCCAGAAACCGCACTGACATGCATCTTTCTTTTCTCAGAAGCCACGCCGCCAGTGCCGTAAAAAACGGAGCCGTCGATACAATTACGCCTGCATTGGATGCTGTCGTATACGTCAGAGAAATATTCTCGAGAAGATAATACAGAGTCACTCCCGCAACGCCTGCAAAAATAAAATATATCTCATCGCTTTTCTTTTTCAATACCATTTTATGCGGATTCAGCAGTGTCAGTACAACAAGACCAACCAAAAAACGGTAAATCAGCAGTTCAATCGGCGACAGATGTGCCAGTACGATCTTGGAGGAGATAAATGTAGTCCCCCAGATCATCACACTGAGCAGTGCTGCCCCGTGTCCTTTTATCGTCTGTTTCATAGCAATCTCAACTTTCTCTCCGGCTCACCCGTGATACTTCAGACATCGTCTCTCTGTCGTATCTTTTCTCCGGCAGAAAGACCGTTGAAAACCATTATATGCATTTCCGCCCTGTCAGTCAATTAAATCTGAAAAAACACTGTAAAAAAATCGGAACCGGTTTCTGAAAAAAGTATAAACCGGATTTTTATCATCATTAACCATAATCACGCCCCAAATGCAGACACGAAAAAAGCATGCAGAACAGATATCCGTTTCCGCATGCTTTCATCTTTTCTATGATTCCAATTATCCGGTGCAGGTCAGGAACCTGCATTCCGGTCTGCACCGCTTCCTATCAGCAGTGTTCCTCTTTATAACGGTTGAAAAATGATGTCAGATTCTGTAAAAGTTCCAGCAGTCTCTGGATCTCCTGATCATCCATGTTCTCAGTGGCGCAGCTGACCATCTGAATATGAAAATCCTTGTGATGGAAATATGCTTTTTCCCCTTTTTCCGTCAGCATAATGTGTACGACCCTGCGGTCCTTCTCACTGCGCTTTCTGGTCACATATTCTTTTTTCACAAGACTGTTGATGGATGTGGTGAGCGAACCTGCCGTTATACGCATCTTCTTCGCAACCATGGACATGGTACTGTCTCCATCGAGACCGATCGCCTCAATAATATGCATATCGTTATTTGTTATATCCTTGTATTCTTCGGTGATTACGGCCTCTCCTTCCAGTTCCCAGATTTCATTAAATAAATGAACCAGTGTATTATTGATGGCGTCCAATGCGTTCTTATTCACAGATTTACTCTCCCCTTCTATTTATTACCCGATCAGCGAATCAAGCACTTCTCTGACTGTCTCAATCTTCTCTGCCCGATATGCTTCTGCGCCGCAGAACAACAGGGCATGATCCACATCCCCATTGGCTGCATTGACCAGTCCGTCTGTGATACAGTAAGGGATTTCAGCAGGATTGCAGCGGGCAAGACATCCATGACAGGGCGTATGCGGAATTCTTTCTCCTAGAATAACACGTTTTAAAAAAGGATTCAAGATGGTTCTTCCCGGCATTCCCACAGGACTTTTTGCAATTACGATATCTTCCCTGCAGGCATTGATATAAGCCATTTTGTAATTGATATGAGCGTCGCATTCCTCTGTAGTTACGAACCGGCTTCCCACCTGAACGCCATCAGCTCCCAGATTCATGGCCCGCATGAATTTTTCATGATTGTAAATTCCACCGGCCACAACCACCGGAATTTTACAGCCGTATTTTTCCGCATACCCGCTGACTGTATGCATGATTTTCAGAATTTCTTCCTCGTACAGCTCTTCGGTCCAGGAATCCAGTTCTTCCTTATTAAATCCCAGATGTCCTCCGGCTTTCGGTCCTTCGATTACCACCAGATCCGCGGTTCTGCTGTACTTTCTGTCCCAGTATTTTAAAATAACTTTTGCCGATTTTTCGGATGAAACAATGGGAGCAATACAGGTATCGGTCCCCTGAACATAAGCCGGCAGATCCGTGGGAAGCCCTGCTCCCGAAATAATCAGGTCGGCTCCTGCGGCAGCCGCCGCCCGTGCGTGGGCTTCATGCTCCCTCAGCGCAGTCATGATATTGAATCCGATGATCCCATCCGGAGAAATTTTTCTCGCCTTTTTCAATTCTTTTCCAATGGCACGAAGATTTGCTTCACGGGGATTTTTGTCAAAATCCGGCTCACGAAATCCAATCTGTGCACTGGAAATGATACCCACAGCACCCTGCGCAGCCACACTTCCTGCCAGATTACCGAGACTGATTCCGACGCCCATTCCACCCTGGATAACCGGAATTTTCGCTGTTTTTGATCCTGTTTTCAATGGTTCCATGCTTTTATCTCCTGAGTCGTATTACATCCTGCGGAACCGGTCATATCTGCGGCTGATCCGTTCCGTATCGCTGAGCGCCCTATATTTTTCAAGGAAAGCAGAAATCCGTTTTTCCAGCCTGCTGCAGACTTTTACCATTTTGTCACAGGTATAGTCGGCAGGCTCGCGGATAATTTTCTCAATGATTCCCATATTTTTCAGATCCTCCGCGGTCAGTTTCATGATTTCCGCTGCTTCATCGGCACGTTTGCTGTCTTTCCAGAGTATACTTGCGAATCCTTCCGGTGATAAGATGGAATACACAGCATTTTCCAGCATCCACACCTCATCTGCTACAGCCATGGCAAGAGCGCCGCCGCTTCCGCCTTCTCCGATGACAATGGAAAGAATGGGAACCCGTATGGAGGACATCTCATAAAGATTTCTCGCAATGGCCTCACCCTGCCCCCGTTCTTCCGCTTCCAAACCGCAGAACGCTCCGGGGGTATCCACAAAACAGATGATGGGACGCCCGAATTTCTCCGCCTGTTTCATGAGACGAAGCGCTTTCCGGTAGCCGTCAGGGGAAGGCATGCCGAAATTGTGACTGATATTGTCTTTTGTGGTCTTTCCCTTGGCCTGGGCAATCACCGTAACCGGTTCACCGTGGAACCGGCCGATTCCGCCCACAATGGCCCGGTCATCCTTATAGTACCGGTCTCCGTGGAATTCCAGAAAATCGTCAAACAGTGCCTGAATATAGTCTTCTCCCACAGGACGGTCTTTTTTCCTGGAAATCTGAACACGGTCCCAGGCTTTTACCTGAGGTTCCGATGATTTATGACCGGTCTCCGCTGCAGGAGAAGGCACTTCTGTCCCCTGCTTTTGTTCCGGACTCTGCTGAGCTTCCAACACCTGTTCCAGATGCCATTTTCCGTCTTCATCTGCCATTTCCGCTTTCCGGTGCATATTCAGAATCCGGCTCAGCACATCCCGCATTTCTCCGCGTTCCACGATCCGGTCCACAAATCCATGTTCCAGCAGGAATTCGGACCGCTGAAACCCTTTCGGAAGCTTTTCACCGATGGTCTGCTCAATAACACGGGGACCGGCAAAACCGATCAGCGCTTTCGGTTCGGCAAGAATAATGTCACCCAGCATGGCAAAACTTGCCGTCACACCGCCTGTGGTGGGATCCGTCAGTACGGAAATGTACAGAAGCCCTGCATCACTGTGGCGTTTCAGAGCTGCGGATGTTTTTGCCATCTGCATCAGGGATACAATACCCTCCTGCATTCTTGCTCCGCCTGAGCAGGCAAAAATAATCACCGGAAGCTGTTCTTCTGTGGCCCGTTCCACGGCTCCTGTGATCTTTTCACCCACAATTTCGCCCATGCTGGCCATCAGAAAACGTCCGTCGCAGACAGCAATCACGGTTTCCGTGCCGCCGATGGAAATCTTCCCGGTAACGACTGCCTCATTCAGACCGGTGGTCTCCCGCAGTTTTTTCACCTTATCTTCATAACCGCGGAATGCCAGAGGATTCTGAAATTCCATCTCCCGGTCCCACTCTTCAAAAGATCCCTCATCGGCGATCATTTCTATTCTGCGGTAAGCCGGTACACGGAAATAGCCGTGGCACTTCGGGCAGATATACAGCCCTTTTTTCACATCATCCGCAATGATGGTGCCGCCGCATTTATTGCATTTCCGGAGAAGTCCGTCCGGAACCTCCGGCCGGGATTCCCGGTTATTTCCGCGGTTTTCCCGGTTTGTTTTCTTAAACATATCCTTCAGTATCATTTGAAACTCCTCCGTCTGTTATTATGAATTCAGATTTTCAATAAATCCCACATCGATGTTGCCGGCAATAAAATCCGGGTTATTCAGAATCTCATACTGATAATCCACATTGGTATCGATTCCCTCAATGATGACTTCGCCCAGGGCACTCTGCATCTTGCGGATGGCTTCTTTCCGGTTTGCCGCGTAAACAATCAGCTTTGCCAGCATGGAATCGTAATAGGGTGTTACCGTATAACCACTGTAAATGGCGGAATCGATGCGGACTCCCTTTCCTCCGGGCAGGTACATATCGGTAATAGTTCCCGGAGACGGGCGGAAATTCTTTGCAGGATTTTCCGCATTGATCCGGCACTCAATGGCATGCCCTTTAATCTGAATCTGATCCTGTGTCAGACCAAGCTTCTGTCCATCGGCGATGCGGATCTGCTCCTTTACCAGATCAATGCCGGTGACCCATTCCGTAACGGGATGTTCCACCTGAATTCTGGTGTTCATCTCCATGAAATAGAATTTTTCATTGTTTTCCAGCAGAAATTCAATGGTTCCCGCATTGGTATAGCCTGCTGCCTTTGCTGCTTTAACAGCAGCTTCGCCCATTTCCCTGCGTAGTTCAGCGGATAAAGCAATGGAAGGTGATTCTTCGATCATTTTCTGATGATTTCTCTGAATGGAGCAGTCTCTTTCTCCCAGATGAACCACATTGCCGTATTTGTCGGCCAGAATCTGGAACTCGATATGGCGTGGATGCTGCACATAATGCTCGATGTACATGGTATTGTCCCCAAAGGCCATCTGTGCTTCCTTCTGCGCCGTATTGAAGCTGCTTTCAAATTCTTCCGGTGTTTCCGCCACACGCATGCCTTTTCCACCACCGCCCAGAGCTGCCTTGATAATAACGGGATAACCGATCTGTGCCGCGGTTTCCACGCCATCAGCTGCTTCATAGATGGGTTCCGTGCTGCCCGGTGTAACCGGCACACCGGCGGCAATCATGGTGTTGCGGGCTTCCGATTTATTGCCCATTTTACGGATGACTTCGGAGGAAGGTCCGATAAAGGTGATGTTGCACTGTTCGCACAATTCTGCAAATTTGCTGTTCTCCGACAGAAATCCGAAACCGGGATGAATGGCATCAGCGCCGGAAATCAGAGTGGCACTGATGATTCTTTCCATATTTAAATAGCTTTCCGAAGAAGGTGCCGGGCCGATACAGATTGCTTCGTCTGCCAGCTGAGTATGAAGCGCTTCCTTATCCGCTTCCGAATATACTGCAACGGTTTCGATTCCCATCTCCCGGCAGGCACGGATGATCCGCACAGCAATTTCTCCCCTGTTGGCAATTAAAATCTTCTCAATCATGATATCCTCCTTCTTTCGCTGCTATTCTCCCACCATAAAGGTCAGTTCCGCAGTTACAACGGTCTTTCCGTTTACGGAAGCAACCGCTTCTCCTACACCAACGGGGCCTTTCTGTTTGATAATTCTGGTTTCCAGCTTCAGCACATCCCCGGGGAATACCATACCGCGAAAACGACATTTGTTTACACCACCGAAAAATGCGATTTTTCCTTTGTTCTCCGGTACACTTAAAATAGCTACGGCGCCGGCCTGAGCCAGAGCTTCCAGAATCAGAACACCGGGCATCACCGGTTTCTCCGGAAAATGACCTTTGAAAAAATCTTCACGGTATGTTACACATTTATAACCGATGGCAAACTGGCCCGGTTCATAATCCTCAATCTTATCAAGAAGAAGAAAGGGATGTCTGTGGGGAATAATCTCCTGAATCTGCTTAATATCCAAACTGTTCATCCTGTGTCACCGCCTTTACCGAATTACAAACAGGGGCTGACCGTATTCCACTGCCTGGCCGTTTTCCACCAGAACCTCTGCTACGGTTCCCGCATAGTCACTTTCAATTTCATTCATCAGCTTCATGGCTTCGATAATTGCCAGAACCTGCCCTTTCTCCACAACATCTCCCACTTTAACAAAAGGAGCTGCATCCTCGGCAGGTGCCGCATAGAAAGTACCTACCAGAGGGGATTTGATAAGATTTCCGGAAACCGGTTCTGCTTTTTTCACAGTTTCCGCTGTCCGGACGGGAGCTGACGGTGAAACTGCAGCTTCGACTGTTTCCTGAGCATCTTCGCACGCGCCGGATTCATTTACAGCAGCGCCATCAGCAGAACCTGCAGCTGCCGGCACGAATACCTCTCTGCCGTTTTTTCTGTCATCCGATTTCTTCAGGGTGAGCTTGATGCCATCCCCTTCATATTTCAGTTCAGATAAATCCGATGCGGAAACGGCATTCACCAGTTTTAAGATCTGTTCTGCATTCATGTTCTTCACTGCCCTTCATATTTTTTTACAAGTAAAGTCGCATTGTGACCGCCAAATCCCAGAGAATTGGTCAGCACATAATTCACATCCTTTTCCACAGGTGCACCGACTGCGTAATTCAGATCACATTCCGGATCCACATGTTCGGTTCCCACTGTCTGATGGATAAATCCATCCTGAATGGATTTCACGCAGACAACGAATTCCACGCCGCCGGCTGCTCCCAGCAGATGGCCGATCATGGATTTGGTGGAATTGACTACCACATCCTTTGCCGCATCGCCCAGTGCCAGTTTGATGGCCTTTGTTTCAAACAGGTCATTATGATGGGTGCTGGTTCCGTGAGCATTGACATAATCGATCTGTTCCGGGAGAACACCGGCCTCATCCATGGCCAGCTTCATGGCCATGCCTGCACCCTCGCCGTCTTCTGCAGGAGATGTGATATGATAAGCATCACCTGTTGCGCCGTATCCGGCCAGTTCCGCATAAATATGCGCGCCTCTGGCTTTTGCATGTTCCAGTTCTTCCAGCACAACAATACCTGCGCCTTCACCCAGTACAAAGCCGTTGCGGTCCTTGTCAAAAGGAATGGAAGCACGCATGGGATCTTCCGTGGTGGAAAGAGCGGTCAGCGCTGTAAACCCTGCCACACCGGTAGGACAAATGCAGCTTTCCGAGCCGCCTGCAACCATAATATCCGCATCTCCGTACTGAATGGCACGGAATGCATCACCGATACAGTGTGTACCTGACGCACAGGCTGTTACCACGTTGGTGCACTTGCCTTTCAGACCCAGCTGAATGGAAATATTGCCTGCTGCCATGTTGGAAATCATCAGGGGCACCATCAGCGGATTGACTCTGGAAGGTCCTTTATCCTGAATCTTCTGATAATTGGTTTCAATCACTTCAAGACCACCGATACCTGAGCCAACGATTACACCAACACGGTAGGGATTTTCCTGTTCCATCTGAATACCGGCATCATCAAAGGCTTCCTTTGCAGCTGCTACAGCATACTGTGCAAAAGGATCCATCCGTTTTGCGGATTTGAAATCCATACGTTCCTTCGCCACAAAACCTTTAACTTCTGCGGCATTTTTCACTTTATAATCTGTGGTATCAAACTTCGTAATGGGACCGATCCCCACCTTGCCCTGACGAATTCCGCTCCAGAATTCATCCACGGTATTGCCGATCGGTGTTACGGCACCAAGTCCGGTTATTACAACTCTTCTCTTCATATTCTGCCTCCTACATGGCCATTCCGCCGTCTACACACAATACCTGGCCGGTAATATACCGTGCACTGTCTGATGCCAGGAACACTGCTGCCTGAGCAATATCCTCCGGCTCTCCGAAGGTTCCCATGGGAATCTGGGAAACGGCGCCTTCTTTTACCTTATCTGATAATACCGCTGTCATTTCCGTATTAATAAAACCGGGCGCAATGGCATTGACAGTGATTCCTCTGGAAGCCAGCTCTCTGGCAGCCGATTTTGTCAGCCCGATCACGCCTGCCTTGGAAGCTGCGTAATTGGCCTGGCCCGCATTGCCCAGTACACCGGACACCGATGCCATATTGATAATGCGTCCGCCTTTCTGACGAATCATCTGTCTTGCGGTAAACCGGATGCAGTTAAATGTTCCCTTCAGATTGGTATTCAGAACCGCATCATAATCCTCCTCGGACATTTTCATGAGAAGGCCGTCCTTTGTGATTCCCGCATTGTTAACAAGAATATCGATTTTACCGAAAACAGCCAGCACTTCCTTGATAAAATTTTCGCAGGCTGCGAAATCGGAAACGTTGCACTGAAATACCTCTGCTCTGCCGCCTGCAGCTTCAATTTCCTGTTTTACTTCCAGAACACGTGCTTCGGAACCGTTGTAATTGATGGCTACCGCTGCGCCTTCTGCAGCCATGGCACACGCAATGGCGCGGCCAATTCCGCGGGAAGCTCCGGTTACTACGGCAACTTTGCCCGCCAGTGAAAGATTGTTACCGGTTACTGCCTGATTCTCTAACATAATTCGTTTACCACCTTTTCCACGTCTTCCCAGACTGCCACATTGAGTACTTTCACATTGCGATCAATCTTTTTGATAAAACCGGCAAGTGTTTTTCCCGGTCCCACTTCCACAAATGTATCAACGCCTTCTGCGATCATGTTTCTCACACTCTGTTCCCAGCGGACGGAGGAAGCCACCTGCTTTGCAAGCAGTTCTTTTGTTTCACGGATATCCGTTACGTATTCCGCTGTCACATTGGTCACATAGGGAATTGCCAGTTCATGAAGTTCCACCTTTTCCAGTACTCTGCCCAGTTCTTCACCTGCTTCGGCAAGATAGGGAGAATGAAAAGGACCGCTGACATTCAGAGGAAGTACTCTTCTTGCGCCTGCCTGCTTCAGAGCTTCTGCCGCCTGCTCCACACTTTCCTTCAGACCGGTAATGACAATCTGACCGGGACAGTTGTAGTTGGCAATGGTCACACCCTCAATCTGATCAAGAACCTCCTCAATCGCTTCACCTGTCATTCCCAGCACGGCAGCCATGCTGCCCTTCCCGCCGGGAACGGCATTCTGCATAAGAATCCCTCTCGTTCTTACTGTGGTAATGGCATCTTCGATTTCCATGCCGCCTGCCACCGCAATGGCACAGTATTCACCAAGACTCAGTCCTGCCGTCACATCCGGCTTCAGACCGCGTTCCGCCAGCACCTGTTCCATGGCAAGACAGACCGTCACCAGAGCCGCCTGGGTATATTCTGTCTGATCCAGTTTATCATTTTCTTCAAAACACAGCGCCTTCATATCCAGGTCAAGCAGTTCTCCGGCCCGGTCCACAATGTGTGCAGCAGTTTCACTGTTTTCGTAAAAGTCTTTCCCCATTCCGGCTTTCTGTGCACCCTGTCCCGGGAAAATAAATGCCGTTTTACTCATAAAATCCTTTTCCTCCAATCAATGAGTCTGTTTCCTGAACCAGTTTCTGAATCAGTTCGCTGCAGCTTAATTTTTCTTTTACAAGACCTGCACTCTGTCCGGACATGACACTTCCGTTTACCACATCTCCGTCAACAACTGCTCTTCTCAGACTTCCCAGTGTCAGCTGTTCCAGTTCTTCAAAAGATGCACCTTCCTGCTCTTTTTTGAGGTATTCACGGGTCATACGGTTTCTCAGAGCGCGTACCGGATGACCGGTGCTTCTGCCCGTTACGCGGGTATCGATATCGCCTGCCTTGATGATGCTGTCCTTGTAATTCTCATGAACCTGACATTCTCTTGTAACCACAAAATGGGTTCCCATCTGTACGCCCTGAGCGCCCAGCATGAAAGCAGCTGCAATTCCGCGTCCGTCAGCGATGCCGCCTGCTGCAATCACGGGGATTGAAACAGCGTCCGCAATCTGGGGAACGAGAACCATGGTGGTTGTTTCACCGATATGTCCGCCGGCTTCGGTTCCTTCTGCCACAACAGCATCCGCGCCGCAGCGTTCCATACGTTTTGCCATAGCCACGGAAGCAACTACAGGGATAACCTTAACCCCGGCTTCTTTCCACATCTTCATATACTTTTCAGGGGTTCCGGCTCCGGTGGTCACCACCTTTACACCTTCCTCTACAACGATCTTAGCTACTTCATCCGCATTGGGGCTGATCATCATAATATTTACGCCAAAAGGCC
>JBJELO010000078.1:0-3614 GCA_051879195.1 Lachnospiraceae bacterium | reverse complement strand
TCATGAGTGATAACGATCAGCGTCTGGTTGTATTTCTTATTGGAATACTTCAGCAGTTCAACAATTTCCTGACTGTTTTTCGAATCCAGATTTCCTGTAGGCTCATCAGCGAGGACCACCGCCGGGGCATTCATCAGCGCTCTTCCGATGGAGACCCGCTGCTGCTGCCCTCCGGAAAGCTGGTTGGGCAGATGATCTTCCCGTCCTTTCAGTTTCAGGATCGTAAGAAGCTCCTCCAGACGCTCCTCATTGACCTTCCGACCGTCCATCAGCACCGGCAGTGTGATATTCTCCGTCACATTCAGCACGGGAATCAGATTGTAAAACTGATAGATCAGTCCCACCTGCCTGCGCCGGAAAATGGCCAGCTGTTCCTCATTCTGTGCATACACATCCTGTCCATCCATGTAGACCTTGCCTGACGTAGGTACATCGACGCCTCCCAGAATATGCAGCAGTGTCGACTTTCCGGAACCGGAAGGACCGATAATGGCCACAAATTCTCCCTGTTCCACGGTAAAGGATACGTGATCGAGAGCACGGACTTCATTTTCAGCTTTCCCGTATATCTTCGTTAATTCTTCTACTCTTAAAATTTCCATCTCATAAACTCCTTCAGCAACTGTGCCGGCTGCGAACAATTACATACTTTGCAACTGTTCTTTTTCTGTTTACGAGACCATTATAACAGGCTGCAGTGACATACGGGTGACATAAAAATTACAAAAACGTCACTTTTCCGGATTTGAATCCTTTTTTGCAGTCAGGCTTTCATATTCCTGCCGATATCTCCGGCGTCCGATGTCAGATTGTTGTCTTGTAAAACCGCACGGTAAACCGGGCACCGCCGTTTCTGCCGTTGTCTGCCTGAATGGTACCGTTCTGAGCACGGATAATGGTACTCGCCAGAGCAAGGCCGATTCCGAAGCTGTCTGCACTGGAATTTTTCCCTTTGTAGAACCGGTCAAACAGATGAGGAATATCTTCTTTTGAAAAACCTTCTCCTGTGTCGGAAATCATAACTTCCGTAAACAGGGAATTGTCTGCAACATCCACCGTAATGGAACCTCCTTCCGGCGTATGCTCCATACAGTTTTTCAGGATGTTGCCCACAGCCTCCACGCACCACACCGGATCACCGGTAAAAAAACCTTCCTGCGCAGCCTGTATCACCAGCTGCTGACCTCGCAGTTCCATGGGAATCGCAACGGTATCGGCTGCCTGCTTCACCAGTTCCAGAGCAGAAACCGGTTCCTCAGCCATATGAACCGCGCCGGCATCCAATCTGGACAACTTTAGCAGGGTCGTAATCAACCCGTCGATACGGGAAAGCTGCACCATCAGTTCCCGGGTCAGCCCAAGCCGCCGCTCTTTGCTCAGATTATCCTCCGATAAAAAATCCACAATCAGATTGATCGATGTCAGAGGTGTTCTGATCTGATGAGAAATATCAGCCAGAGAATCAGCCAGATACGTTTTATCTTTCAAAAGCGCATCTGCCTGTTCCCGCAGACGGACAGTCATTTTACAGATCTCACTGGAGAGAACCGCCAGTTCTCCCTCCTCGAAACGGCTCAGGTCAAAATGACTGCTGCCATGAAGAATCCTGTCGATTTCAAGGCTCATCTCTTCCAGACGCGCATACCGCATGCAGAGATTATGATAAAAGCCGCCGATCAGACAAAAGCTGAAAACGGCGGCTGCAGCTGCAAACCTGACATCAAGCCACGCGGAAAATGCAGTAAAAATCACGGCCACAAGAATCCATGTTGTAAGGCTTTTTCGTACCTCGGGATTTCGCAAAACCTTCATATTCATCAATCTCCCACCCGATATCCAAGGCCGCGGACTGTCTTGATAATCTCCGGTTTCTGGGGATCCTTTTCAATTTTTTCACGCAGCCTTTTTATGTATACGGTCAGTGTATTGTCATTCACAAACTCACCGGCAATATTCCAGATTTCCTCCAGCAGCTTATTACGTGACAATACAACACCCTTATTGTTGAAAAATACAAGAAGCAGCCGGTACTCCAGCGCAGACAGCAGAATCTCCTCACCGTCCCGTGTCACTGCACCTTTCACCGTATCAACGACAATACCGCCGTATTCCAGCGTACTTCCGAGACGGTGACAGCGCCGCAGAACATTTTTAATCCGTGAAATCAGTTCCCGGGGGCGGAACGGTTTGGCAATATAATCATCCGCTCCCAGATCAAAACCGGTCACCACGCTGAATTCATCCCCTGAAGCTGTCAGGAAAATCACAGGAACATCGGAATACGCTTTTACCGCCGTACACACTGCATAACCGCTGCCATCAGGCAGGGAAACGTCCAGCAGAAGCAGATCATAAGCAGATCCTGCAGCCATATCCAGGGCATCCGCCTGGCACATGGCCGCATCTACCTCAAACCCCTCCTGCCTCAAAAAAACCTTCAGATGATCGACAATACTTCTGTCATCCTCAACCAGCAGAATCCTCGGCATCACATCACCTGATCTGTATTCCTATCAAATAACCGTTTCAGCAGCTGAAGTCCCTGGATCACAACACCACCAATGATGAAAAAGAGCAGATTGAATGTCTCCAGAGTCATTGCAGGCTGAGGATTGGTTTTCAGACTTGTGGGACCCATCACGATTGCGTAAATTGAACCAAGCATCATACCGAGAATCGTATACATGGCAGCAGAACGCTTTTTCGTCAGAGCCGCTTTCAGGCCCTTAACCACTGTCAGAATACCCAGCAGAATACCGCAGCCAAAAATCACAAGACCGGGGATATATTCAAACTGCAGGTGCAGAAGCCCGCGGATTGCTTCCATAACTGCCTGATAAAAACCAAAAACCAGAAGCAGGGAAGAACCGGAAATGCCGGGAAGCACCATGGCCGAAATGGCACACATACCACAGACAAAAAGGAACACACCGGTTCCGAAAGAAAAGTCTCCCCAGGCAATACTGCCGCTGGCCGAAGAACCGGAAAAATAAGTAATGCCGATTACAATTGCCGCTCCGAATACGGAAAAAATCAGATTGGAGTATTTCCCTTTGAAAGAATCCTTTTCTTCCATAATAATAACAGGGATCGCACACAATACAAATCCCATGAACAGGGAACTGACATTATAAATATATGTTTCAAATACAGATGTGATCACCAGTGCTGCCGATGCCATGCCGACAATCCATCCGCCTCCCATCTTAATCAGAAACCTGACTGCCTTTTTCTGTTTTTCTTTATCTTTCGATACAATATCGTTAAGCGACGAAATAAAATCATCATAAAATCCCATGAGAAAAGCTACTGTACCGCCGGAAACTCCCGGTACACTGTCAGCCAGAGCCATCAGAAAACCGCCTAAAACTATCAGCAACATAAAAACCTCCTGTTTGTAACGAACTGTCTGCAACTGTTTCAAATCTTCCGGAGCAGCATAAATACAGCCCCAAAGGACAAAAAGCATTCTATCAGAAACCAGCGGCAGCGTCAAGAAACTTTTCAGGCAGCACAGAGCCTGACTGCAGCGCTCAACCGGTTTCCTCTGCACAGGCATCGGTAAATCGACCCTGCTTTCTCTTGCGTGCGGCCTTCTGAAGCCGGAATCAGGT
>JBJELO010000077.1:0-3631 GCA_051879195.1 Lachnospiraceae bacterium | reverse complement strand
CGATACGGCGGTCCGGAGCGGTAAGTCCGCAGGCGCGCTCCGGGTTCCTTTTTAATGAAACGGATGAACTCCCGAAAGGATTTCATCACACTTTTATCAATAAGGAGTAAATGAGCGGAGCAGTAAGACCTGTAAGGCATGATCCCGTTGCTCCATGTCATGGAGGTATATAAAATGGCAGGATACAGAAAATTAGGCAGAACATCTGATCAGAGAAAAGCTTTATTAAGAAGCCAGGTAACAAGCCTGTTATATCATGGAAAGATCAAAACTACCGAAGCTAAGGCTAAAGAAATCCGCAAGATCGCTGAAGGCCTGATCGCTATGGCAGTGAGAGAATGTGACAACTACGAAGAAGTTACTGTAACAGCTAAAGTTGCCCGCAAAGATAAAGATGGCAGAAGAGTAAAAGAAACCAACGCTGAAGGTAAGAAAGTAACTGTTTACGATGAAGTTCAGAAGACAATCAAGAAAGATAAGCCTTCCAGACTGCATGCAAGAAGACAGATGCTGAAAGTTCTTTACCCTGTAACAGAAGTTCCTGCTGCTGCTGCAGGAAGAAAGAAAAACACCAAAGAAGTAGATATGGTTGCAAAACTCTTTGATGAAATCGCTCCTCAGTACAAGACCCGTCAGGGCGGTTACACAAGAATCGTCAAGATCGGTCAGCGTAAAGGCGATGCTGCTATGGAAGTTCTGATCGAACTGGTTTAATCAGCTGATACACAATCTGCTTTAAAGCGATAAGGAAAAGTCAGGCCGCAGGGTCTGGCTTTTTTTGCATCTGTACAAAGCTTAACAGTGCTGCGGGCGGTTTGCTCAGAAACGGGCTGAAAAATTTCTGTGTTGTGTATTTTTCGGCGAAATGCGGCACAAAATATATATTTTAAAACAGTTTGGCTTGCATAATTGCTCATGTGAGTGTAATATAAGACGTGATTTAAAATGACGTTGTACCTGGAATAATTTAGAGGAGAGCAGTCAATATGAGTTTCATTAAATTGGTAAAGCTGGTTCATAACTATGTTACCCGCGATGAAGAAGGTGAAATCGAGGACGTGAACCATGCGATAGACGGTGTTGATGCGGAGATCAACGAGGGTGAGTTTGTGGCGATCCTGGGACATAATGGATCCGGGAAATCAACTCTGGCAAAACATCTGAATGCACTGTTGTTTCCTGATGAGGGAACGGTCTGGATTGGCGGCTACGATACGAAAGAGGAAGACAATCTTCTGAAAGTGCGTCAGACCACAGGGATGGTATTTCAGAATCCTGACAATCAGATTATCGGAAGTGTCGTAGAGGAAGATGTGGCATTCGGCCTGGAGAATATCGGTGTGGAAACTGAAAAAATATGGAAGCGGGTTGCAGAAAGTCTGGAGGCGGTCGGTATGACAGCCTACAGGGAACAGTCTCCCAACCGTTTATCAGGCGGACAGAAGCAGAGAGTTGCCATTGCCGGCGTTATGGCCATGCGTCCCAGATGCATTGTTCTGGACGAATCGACGGCCATGCTGGATCCGGTAGGCAGAAGAGAAGTTATTGAGACAATCAGTCGTTTAAATAAAGAAGAAGGCATTACAGTCATTCTGATTACGCACTACATGGAGGAAGCTGTGCGGGCAGACCGGGTTTTTGTTATGCATGAAGGACATTTGGTGATGGAAGGAACTTCCAAAGAGATATTTTCTCAGGTAGATACACTGAAGTCCTATCATCTGGATGTACCTCAGGTAACAGAGCTTGCCTATGAACTGAATAAAGAAGGAATCATGCTTCCGTCGGATATATTAACGGTAGATGAGATGGTGAATACATTATGTCAATTAAATTAGATCATATTTCGCTGGATTACCAGGATGGAAGCAGAATAATCCATGCCCTGAAGGATGTAAATCTGGAGATACAGGACAACCAGTTTGTCGGTCTGATCGGACATACGGGTTCAGGTAAATCTTCTCTGATACAGCATTTAAACGGATTGATTCGCGCCACGTCCGGCACGATTTATTATAATGGTGAAAATATTTACAAAGAGGGCTACAGTATGCGCCAGCTTCGCAATAAGGTGGGTCTCGTGTTTCAGTATCCGGAACATCAGCTGTTTGAAGTAGATGTATTTTCGGATGTATGTTTCGGTCCGAAGAATCAGGGCCTTTCCAAAGAAGAAGTGGAGGAACGGGCAAAAGAAGCACTTGCGCTGGTAGGCTTGGATGAAAGCTACTACCGTAAATCTCCCTTTGAGCTTTCCGGCGGTCAGAAGCGGCGTGTGGCCATTGCCGGCGTTCTGGCCATGAATCCCGAGGTGCTGATTCTGGATGAGCCGACTGCAGGGCTGGATCCGCAGGGACGCGATGAAATTCTGGGTCAGATCAGTATGCTGAAAAAGGAACGGAATATGACAATCATTCTTGTTTCACACAGCATGGAGGATGTGGCGCGGTATGTGGACCGCCTGATTGTAATGAACCACGGTGAGGTGGCATATGACGGAACTCCCAGAGAAGTGTTCCACCATTATAAAGATCTTGAAAAGATCGGTCTGGCTGTTCCGCAGGTAACCTATCTGATGCATGCCCTGAAGAATAAAGGATTTGACGTGGATACGGATGCGATTACAATAGAGGAAGCAAAAAAGGAGCTTTCCAGAATATTTGGGAAAAAAGCTGTACGGGAACAGGAGGGAAGTGCCTCATGTTAAGAAAGATTACGATTGGTCAGTATTATTCTGTGGAGTCTTATATTCACAGCCTGGATCCAAGAGTCAAGCTGTTTGCTACCATGATGTACGTAGTATCTTTATTTGTTGTGAATAACTGGGTGGGATATCTGCTGGGAGCTTTGGCTCTGGCTGCCTATATCCATGCTTCAAAAGTACCGTTTGCTTTTATTGTGCGCGGTTTGAAACCGATTATTTTCCTGCTGTGCTTCAGCGTGGTATTCAATCTGTTTCTGACCAGCGGCGGTCGGGTCCTGGTACATTTCTGGATCATCACCATCACCACGTCTGGTGTAAAAACGGCATTTTTCATGGCGGTTCGCCTGATCCTGCTGATTATCGGCTCCAGTATTATGACTTATACGACGACACCCAATCAGCTGACGGATGCACTGGAAAAAAGTCTGGGATTTCTGAATAAAATCAGGGTTCCCATTCATGAGCTGGCAATGATGATGTCCATAGCTTTGCGTTTTATCCCGATTCTGGTAGAAGAGACTGATAAGATTATGAAAGCGCAGATGGCAAGAGGCGCCAGCTTTGAGGAAGGCAATCTGATCCAGCGGGCAAAAGCCATGGTTCCTATTCTGGTGCCGCTGTTTATCTCCGCGTTCCGCCGGGCAACCGATCTGGCCATGGCCATGGAAGCGCGCTGCTATCACGGCGGAGAAGGACGTACCAGAATGAAACCGTTGAAGTATGCCCATTGTGATCATGTGATGTATGCGGTATTTGCGGTGTATTTTGCTTCTATGGTGGGGACACGGTTTTTGCCGCTGTAGTTTTTCAGCTATCCAGAGGGAAAAATCATGAAAAGAGTAAAATTAATTGTTGCCTACGACGGTACTCGTTATTCCGGCTGGCAGGTGCAGAATAACGGGGAAACCATAGAAGGGGTGCTGAACCGGG
>JBJELO010000076.1:0-16299 GCA_051879195.1 Lachnospiraceae bacterium | reverse complement strand
ATATCCGATTCCCGGTTCTCCGGCAAAACATCATTACGGTTCCATACAGCTGATAAATACATTGCCGGCAGCTTTAAACATGGACTCTGCCGATTCTATCGGAACGCCTGTAGTACTGCCGTTTACCGGATTCCAGATATAAACATTCTCGTTGCCGATACCTGTAATCAGTACAGCGCCTTCCGATGTCATGGCATAAATCGGATGGTTATGTCCAATATAATAGTAGGCAATCTGACTCAGGGAACATCCCGTCAGATCATAGGTAATGGCATTCATACCTCTTTGCAGCATCTGCGCATCCGTCAGCCCTTCTTCTTCCATATCAGAAAATGATTCTGCATACGTTCCGCCTTCATATGACGCAAAAGTCTGCATACAGACATATTTGCGTTCCTTTTTCGAGGATGCGGTTTTTGATGAAGAAACTCCCAGCATACTGTAGCCGCGGTATCCGCGCCGCATTACATAATGCCCGTTGCTGTCCGTCACATATCCCACATCATCGTATACAAGATTAACCGCCTCTGCAGCAGTGGAACAGATTCCCTGAAGCTTTCCCCGGGAATAGGCAAAATACATACCGTCCTCAGCGATACCGCTCAGACTGATTTTCAGATAAGAACTGTCACTGATGGAAATCCGGTCTACCTTTACAAACTCTTCACCGGAATTGCCGTTATCCGCTTTCAGATACCACTGGCGATATCCGTCCGCAGACTGGCCGGTAATCAGCAGTTCTTCCTCGGCAGTTACCTGATTGACATTCTCAATCAGTGCATCATCGGCAGTCTCAGTCAGAGATGTTCCGTTTATTCTGGCGCGTTTTAAAAGCACACTGCCATTCTCCATTGTTGTATCAGTAATCAGAATCCTGTCTTTCTCATAAGTTGCAGCCTTCTTTCCCTCTGAATCAATTACTTCAAGCGCATACATGGGGTAATCCGTATAGCGGTGATATGCCTCATAATCCGACTGTCTGATCTTGCCCACCACAAGATCTTCATCGACAAATCCTACTGCATGCAGATATTCGCCGGAATCTGCCGTAACCGTATTCTGATGTCCATCCTCCAGATAGAGAATCTGGATCCGGGACGCGCCGGCTTCTTCCTGCTCTTCCTCCCATGCGATCACACTGCTGTCTCCATTGATAACCAGCGCATCATCCGCAACATTTTCCACCACTGTCATGTATTCCTTACCTGCAAAATCGATGGCATAGATCCTGCCGTTCAGCATCAGATAAAACAGCTCCTGTTTATTCACGTAAGCCAGCTGACCGATTTCTTCCTTTAAAATGGAATAAGAGCGGTCAAACGGGAGGTAAAAAACTTCTTCCAGACAGTTTTTTTCAACGTCATACCTGTAAAAAACAAGACCCACCTCACCTTCATGATTACCGCTGTTCATATATCCGTACAGAATAAATGTTACATTCCCTTTATCATCCACGGAAACCAGCTTGATATCATGCTCATTGTGATCAGCCCGAACGTCCGGTTCATCCTGCGCAAAGCTGAATACTCTTATAAGTGAACTGCTGCCGGATTCGGTCTTCCGGTTCAGCCACAGTTCCCCATCCATCACAAAAGCCTGGCACATCCCCTCATTGCTGTTCATCACATGAATGGAATCATCTTCCACAATCCCCAGGCAGATCTGATCATCTTCCACAGAATCGGCCGTCAGTACCTCATTGGCGGTCCGTTCATAATTCAGCATATACCGGTAACCGCCGGAAATCTGAACTGTATAGATCTCCTGCACATCGCAGACATGTTTTTTCCCATCCTCATCTTTAAAGGACACTCTGAATTCCATGCGGAATGTACCGATGCTGTTGTTAATATCCATCAGGGAAATACGGCTCTCCCCTTCCTGCCTGGGATTCAGATACTTCCAGAGAAGCTGCGGATAGCTGCTGTTCAGGGTAACCCTGCCCAGTGAACCGCTGGTATCTGTTGTGGTTTTCATATAGGAAGCCATACCCGAAGCCTTTGAGGTATCCATGGTTCGTTCATGAAAATCCTGTATAAACTGAAGCATATCTTTCGTCTGGAGAGAATCTGAAAGTACAATTCTGGTATAGTAAACCACCTTCTCATGATTCTTCGTCTGCAGAGCGATCTGAAGCTGATATTCCTTCCCTTCCTCCAGCAGATTCTGTATAGGCAGTTCAACCAGGATCTCACCGGTCCCATCCTCTGCCGTATTCTCCTCCCAGGAAGATATCTCCGTATTCTCCACCAGCTGAGTCGTATCAAGGCTGCGGACTTCATAGCTGATTGCCTGTACTGCATCACCATCTGCCGTGATCTTCAGCTGCAGCTTCCGATCCGAAGGCAGCGGTGTAATCGTATCACGCATATACCGGCCCACCATATCATCCACGTACCCATGCATCAGATTCATATAAATATTATCGACCTTCGTTTCCACCACCGGAAGAGTTGCATCTGCCCGGTCAAGAATCACATTCTCCACCGGTTTGTCTCTGCGTGATAATGCAAATACCACTGCCACTGTTCCCAGAAAAAGCAGAAGCAGCACAAATATCCTGATAATCATGCGTTTATGTCTGCGCTTCATATATAATCAATGCTCTCCATTCTGTCAAACTATAGCTTCTTCAGAGCCGGACAGCCGGGGCCGGCTCTGAACAGTTACGTATAATTTATGTGTTGTGTTAAATTTATGTAATTGTAGCAGTACTGTGTATGTTTGTCAAACACAGGATGGAAAAGGCTGCTGCAGCACCACCTCTGATGATACTGCAGCAGCCTTTCCTGATCACGTCGCTGGTGACTGCCGGTCAGCTTACTTCTTCTTCATACTGTTCAGATAACGATAAACAGTAGGAATCGAACTTCCTATCCGCTCTGCAACACAGGCAACAGACCCTTTCATGTAGAAAGTGCCCATCTCATTCAGTTTGGAGACAATCTCGACTTTTTCTTTCTGAGAAAGTTTCGGATGCTCCGTACCATAGCCTGCCCAGACTTTTTTCAGATTGTTGTCCACCAGTTCGCTGACATTCATATTGAAATATTCAACCTTGTTGTCCGTCTGAGGCAATATCGGCAATTCCATCTTATCCGCAAAAGCCTTCAGAGCTTCCTGCATGGTTTTCAATTCACTGTAATCTGTGTTGATGCACAGCATACCCACAATCACACCCTCATCATTCCTGATGATCCATGTAGATGACTTGGTCATGCTTCCATCACGGGCATATCCGGTATAACCCGCCATGTAGTCTGTGTTGTTCTCGCTTGCCTCTTTCAGAATTTTGAGTCCTAAATCTGTAAGCGGCGATCCTTTTTTTCTCCCGCTGATGTGTCCGTTCCGGATAGCAACAACTGAATTAGCGCAGTCCGTTACATCATGAAGTATGACCTCCGTATTCTTGCCAAACGCGTCGGCCAGAAAATCCACCAGCGAAACATAACGATTCAAATATGGATTCATAGTATACCCCCTGCATAATTGCTCGTTTAATGAGACGCTTCTCTGTTATATTTGCCGGTTTGCACCGACAGAACTCGTTTCGTGGAATCTCCGTTTTCTACCTGCATGGTAGTTTTTTCTCCGTTCCACAACAGATAGTTACGGTAATTACATTATACTATGATAATCCTGCACACGCCACTAAAATTTCTAATTTCAGCAGTTTTTTCAAAAAAAAACCTAAAAAAATGCGTTTTTGGTCTCAATAATACTGAAATTCCCCCAAAAAACTTCCATTTTTTTATTATCCCCTTTCCCAAAAAAATGTTTACATTCCTGAAGAATTCCACTAAACTGTGTTTTGAAAAGCACCGGCAGAAAAAGACTGCCGGATTCATCTCCGGCCAGACAGACTGCAGCCGGAAATCACATACAGAAGGAGAATCCTACCATGCCCGGATATATCATTCATCTGGCGGCAGCGAAAGAACTGCAGCCTTTGCTGGAACAGCGCCGAATTCTTAATAACAGTGACGAGATCAATACATTTCTGGTATCCTGTCTCATCCCCGATGCCGTTTCCGACAAATCAACAACCCATTATCGTCAGACAGACGATACCGCAATCCAGGTCCGTTATCCACAGCCCTGGCGTTTCTGCGAGCGGTATCCCCATCTGATGGATACCCCTGCAGGAATGGGCTATCTGTTCCACCTTTACGTGGACTATCTGTTTTACCACGAATATTTCCCCCGTCATGTCCTGCTGACAGATACCGGTCATAAACCTCAGGTACGTAAGGAAAAAATCGAACTGGCAATCCTGCTTGATTACGGCAGAACCATCCCGGGAAAAACTTTTTTCACGGAAAAGCCCCTCTACGATGACTATACCATCATCAATGCCGCTCTGGAAAAACGTTATCATCTGACCTACGACTTTTCTCCTGTCAAAAATCCCGGTATCGAAGAAGTCGATTACAGCCGGATTGAAGACATCCGCAGGGACATCCTGTACTACTCCGAACTGAGCAGAAAAGCCGGGTCTCATGAAACTCATGTACTGAAAACGGAGCCGCTGCTGGAATTTATCCGTACAGCTGCTCCGCGTTTCATCAATGATTATCCAATCTACTGCAACGATTTCAGTGCTTTCTCAGCATCCACAAGCGTCTGATAATTGGTCACAAACTTTCTCTGTGCGGCGCTCAGATCAGTATAAACCTGCCTTGCCCACTCGATCTTCTTTTTGACAGCGGTATAATTATCAGCTGATACCGTACCGATGCGGTCGATTGCCTCAATACCGATCTCGGCAATCTCCTGATCGGAATGTGCTGTGGTTGTACTGCTCTCCGTGCCCGCCAGGCGATAACAGATTACGGGAGTTCCCTTATCCACCGTCTGATAAATGGTTCTCGCAGCATAATAAGGCAGATTGATGCAGCCGTGCGAACCATTGGTCTTGTAGATGGAACCGCCGAATGAGCTTCTCCATGTGGCATCATGCATACCAATATTGCCGTTGAACGGCATCCAGTAGGATGTCTCAACCCGATAGTCATCGGCACCGCCGTCCCCCCGCATGGTATGAGCACGTTCCTTGTATGTAATCCCGTAGACCCCATCCGGTGTCTCTTTATGGAATGGCGCTCCGCTTACAAAATCGGTCTCCAGAATCATCTGTCCGTCCTTGTACAGGAACAGATGCTGGGCCGTCATATTGATCTCCACGTAAGTATCACCGTAATCATGCTCGGAATAGCTGGCTGCCGTCTGATAATAAACCGGCTCCAGTTCCTTATCTTCACCGGCTTCTATGGCAGCCACCAGCTCATCAGTTGTATCCCCGCGGTTCATCCACCAGCCGTAATCACCACCGGTTACACTGATGGTAGTACCGTAGCTGGTTCTGAACTCTCTGCTGCCTGCCGTATTGAATGTATCATACTTACGGGCCAGTGTATTGACATACTCCCGCACCTTTTCAGAATCAATGGAAACCTTATTGTCATCATCCGTCTGCAGCCACTCTGCAATCATCTCCCCGGTAACGGTCTCCGTCTCGTCGCCGAAACTGTAGGTCAGAGTCACTCCGGTCAGTTTATTCATCTGGTCAACCAGAGTCTTCAATGTCTCATCATCCTGATAAACGGAAGGATGTAAATAAGCATCCTTTTCCTCCAGCATCTCCTGCGTAATCTCCGGACTCATGGAACTGAGCGCCTGCGCTACCATATCCGAGAATATCTCTGCATCCAGCCTGTTATTCTCCTTCTCGGGAACAATGGTGAATCCTTTTTCCTTATCGTAATCGGAAATATACGCATCCTCCGGCTTCAGTGCCTGCTTTTTATCCATACAGTTCATGGAACTGATCTTCGCAGAAAGCTTCTCCTCATCATAGGAAATCAGGGAATCCAGCTGAATGTCACTGCCCCGGAACAAAGCTGCGGGCCAGGTCCACTCGTTCTGATCCGTCTGCGCATCCTCCACGCTGCTGCCGAAATCCATCTTCATATCAACATCGGCAGACGCAATGGAATCCTTGATATCGCTGCGCCCTGTAATGCTCAGCACATAAGTATCCATTACAGAAACCAGTTCCTCTTCCACTTCAGACCAGGTTCTTCCCGATGCATCCACACCATTCACCGTAGTATTCGGAAGAAAATGATTCTGATAATGCATCGCAGCGCCTGCGTATACAGCTGCGATAATCAAAACCGCGATCCCGGAAATAATCCAGGGAAGTTTTTTATTCTTTCGTCTTTCCTTCTCCATCTTGTAATACCTGACACATATACCTTTCATACTATATTCAGAAGCCAGTTCCGGAACCGGCGGACCGATGCGGAACTGACAGGATGTCGTAATAATATTAGCACAGATGGAACTTTATTTCTTTTAACTTTTTATTAAAAAAAAATTACCTGGAGTTTATGATTGTAAAATTCCAGCACTGCCGCAGACTTCAGACATCATTTTCAGAGGCTGTTTGCAGATCATCAGCGATTCATAATTCATTGACGGCACAAAAAACATCAAGTATAGTAATATCATAACAGGTAAACCAGTCGGTGATTACATACAGAACTGCAGAAAATACAGGGGGTAATTTCATGGGAATGCTTTATAATCGTCTTCTGATCATACTGAATGAAGAAAGTCAGGAATCAACCTATTATCACATTGCCGTAGTCATGCTGGAACACATCGAAGAGCTAATGGAAATTCCCATTAACAAGCTGGCAGAACTCTGCGATGTATCCAAATCCACCATTTCAAAATTCATCCGTTTCATCGGATACGACGATTACGCTGAATTCCGGTATTCAGCCATGTTCGAAGACAATAAATACAATTACAACTTCAATTATGTCAATAATGTAATGAAATATATCGAAGACTGCTCCATGGATCATTTTGTGGATACGATTCAGAATGATATTGCAGCAACTTACAGAAATCTGGACTGGAACGCCATCGACAGGCTGGTGAAGGATCTCGTTCAGTACAAGCGGGTTGCCGCCTTCGGACTGATGTTTTCCGAAACGGCTGCCATGGATCTGCAGAGCAAGCTTGGATACAACAAAAAATTTATCGTTACAAATATGAATGATCTGAAGCAGGATCATTTCATCCAGAATGCCGGAGAAGATACCCTGATCATCGTATTCAGTGATTCAGGAGAATTTATCAACAAATATCAGCGTATAGAAGATTTCGCCTATAAAAGGGCATTTAGCGTTACCAGAGCACGGGTTGTGCTGATCACTTCCAATCAGGAGATGGAAAAGGACCCGCGGGTAGATTACTGCATTTTCTACCGGAAAACCAGCAGTCTGTGCACACACCGCATTGTATACGGTCTGCTGACAGATATTATCGCTTACAAATATAGACAGTATATCCAGAATACACAATCAGACATCTGAATCACCGCAATTAACTGGTATAACGCCGGAGAGCATCTGCCTTCCGGCGTTATTTTTTTGTTACAGTTTCCAAAAATCGAAATTTCCGGGTTTTTCTTTTTTTGATGATATAATCCAGTTATTCCACCCGGCCGGGATAATAAGGAAAGAAAAGCAGAAGCAGATCTGTTAATTAAGAATTGACTATCAGGAGGTATTTACGATGAGAGTTCCCGAAACATTTCTCTGGGGCGGCGCAACTGCCGATTTTCAGTTTGAAGGCGGCTATCAGGAAGGCGGCCGCGGACTTTCCACACATGATTTTGAGACTGACGGTTCTGTTGAACATCCCCGCTGCACCACATACAGACTGCCTGACGGTTCTGTCGGCGAAGCAGCCAGCAGCTTTTTCAATCCGCAGGATCTCCCCGACGGCGCTGTCCCCTGTCTGCGGGAAGACCGCTATTACCCCAGCCACAAGGCAGTAGATTTTTATCATCACTGGAAAGAAGATATCGCTCTTCTCGCAGGTATGGGCTGCAACGTATACCGTTTTTCCATCTGCTGGAGCCGCATCTTCCCCACCGGTGAAGAAGAAGTTCCCAATGAAGCCGGTCTGAAATTTTACGATGATATCATCGACGAAATGCTGAAATACGGTATGGAGCCGCTTATTACCATTCAGCATGACGAAATGCCCGTTTATCTGGCAGAGCACTATGACGGATGGTCAAGCCGCCATGTGATCGACTGCTATCTGAAATACTGCCGGACCCTGTTTGAACGGTACGGAAATCGCTGCCGTTACTGGCTGACCTTCAATGAAATCAATGCAGTCCGCGGTTTTGTCGCATGCGGTACCCACAAATGTGACAACCAGACTCATTACAATGCGGTCCACAATATGTTCCTTGCCAGTGCGGAAGCCGTAAAGCTGGGCCACGAGATGATGCCCGGTTCCATGTTCGGCGCCATGTATGCCTCAAGTGCACTGTATCCTGCCACCTGCAAACCGGAGGATGTGTTCCGCCATATGCAGAAACGGCGCGAGACCCTGTTCTTCATTGATGTTATGGCCCGTGGATATTATCCTTCCTATACAAAAGACATTTTCAGCCGCCGCGGCGTAACCCTGCATACAGAACCCGGCGATGATGAAATTCTGAAAAACGGTACCCTTGATTTCATCAGCTTCAGCTACTACCGTTCCAATGTAATTTCTACAGAAACCATAAGCAACGTAATCAGCGGTGATCCCAATCCTTATCTTGAAATGACCCCCTGGGGATGGCCCGTTGACCCCATCGGCCTGCGTTTTGTCATGAACGAATTCTATGACCGCTACCAGAAGCCTCTGTTCATCGTGGAAAATGGTCTCGGCGCCATCGATAAAATCGAGCCGGACGGTTCCATCCAGGATGATTACCGCATCAGCTATCTCCACGACCATCTGCGTGAAATGATGAAAGCCATGAATGAGGACGGGGTTGAATGCCTCGGATACACCATGTGGGCTCCCATCGATCTGGTATCCCTGTCAACCGGTGAAATGAAAAAACGGTACGGATTCATCTATGTTGACATGGATGACAAAGGAAACGGCACACTGGAACGCAAAAAGAAAAAATCCTATGACTGGATGACCGAAGTCATTGCAACTCACGGAGAAAGTCTCTGGATGAACTGAAATCTCCAGATGAAAAAGCAACATGGAACTTTACAGATTGAAAACACAAATGAAAACAGATAAGAAAATACGGAGGAAATGAAAATGGCGAAAAAACCGGATCATAAACAAATGGCCATTGATATCGTCCGCCTGGTGGGCGGCCCTGAAAACGTGCAGAATCTGGGACACTGCATGACCCGTCTGCGTTTTGTACTGAAGGATGAAAGCAAAGCGGATACTGAAGCTATCAAAAGAATCAAAGGAGTTCTGGGAGTTGTCTCTGCCGGCGGCCAGTATATGGTTATCCTCGGACAGAACCTGCTCCCTGTCTTCGAGGCAGCACAAAAGGAATTCAATCTGAGCACCGGCGATACTTCCGATGAAAATCCCGATAAGAAAAAGGAACCTCTGACCCTGAAATCTGCTGTCAACGCTGTTCTGGGATATGTTTCCGCATCTGTATCCCCCCTGATCACCGGTCTGGTTGCCGGCGGTATGCTCAAGGTGGTTCTTCTGCTGGTCACACTGGCATTCCCCTCTTTTCAGGAAGGACAGAGCTATACCCTGCTGAGCGCACTTGCCGACAGCGCATTCTACTTTATGCCCATTTTTGTTGCCTACGGTGCAGCAAGCAAACTGGGTTCCACACCCATATTTGCCATGATCTGCTCTGCTGCGCTGCTGCACGGAAATTATACCGCACTGGTTGCTGCCGGTGAACCGGTAAATCTGCTGGGAATCCCGGTAAAACTAGTTTCCTATTCCAGTTCTCTGCTTCCGGCCCTCCTGATTGCACTGGTTGCCTATTTTGTTGAGAAGCAGCTCAACAAAATCATCCCCGGCATATTCAAATCCCTGCTGGTAGGTCTGGGAACCATTTTTATCACCATGATTCTCGGATACACCATCCTGGGACCTCTGGGCAGCTATATCGGTTCCTATATCTCACTGTTCTTTGTATTCCTTGGAAACCGCGTCGGTTTTATCGCCCTCGCCATTCTCGCAGCATGCCTGCCCTGGCTTGTCATGTGCGGTATGCATATGGCGCTGGTACCTTTTATGACTCAGGCAGTTGCCGACCCCGGATACGACCCCGTACTGCGTCCTGCATTTATCTTACATAATATGGCAGAAGGCGGTGCATGCTTTGGCGTCGGTCTGAGAACGAAAAATAAAGAACTGCGCGCGGAAGCTTTCAGTATCGGTTTCGGCTGCATCGTTGCAGGCGTAACGGAACCCGCAATCTACGGTATCAATCTCCGTCTGAAAAAGCCCATGTTCGGTGTTATGGCCGGCGGCGCAGCCGGAGGTATTGTGGCAGGTCTGCTCGGCGCCCGCGCTTATGTAATGGGATATTCCACCATTCTCGCACTGCCTATTTTCCAGGATACCATCGTAAGTATGGCAGCCGGAATCATCGTGGCCATCATAACAGCCGCTGCCGTTACCTTTATCCTTGGATTTGAAGACGATGGAAATGAAGATGCAGACACTGTAAATACCAATGAAGGAACAAAACCGGAAACCGACAGTATATGCAGTACGGTATCAGCTGATGGCACAGCAATTGTTGCCATAGCCGACGGCAGCATGATCGATATCGGAACCGTACATGATGAAACATTTGCCTCCCGTATGATGGGAGACGGCGTTGCATTTGAATTAAAAGGCAATACCATCGCTGCCCCCTGCACGGGAACTGTAGGCGTACTGGCCGAAACCGGCCACGCATTCGGCATCACAAGAAATGATGACGTCGAAATTCTGGTTCATATAGGTATCGATACCGTTGAGATGAAAGGTAAGGGATTCACTCCCCTGGTCAAACCCGGCGACCAGGTCAGAGCCGGACAGCCTGTGATTAAAGTCGATGTGGATCTGCTGAAAAGCAAAGGATATGATACGACAACCATGCTGATCATCACAGACGATAATGACAAAAATATATCATTCAAAGAATACGGCACTGTTTCCAGCGGTGATGTAATCAGTCTTTAAACTGCCCGGTGCAGAGTAACTTCTCAAACTGTGATTCGGCCGTCTCCGGATAAAAGGGAATGCTGCCAAAAAATACGGTCAAAAAACACAGCCGGAAAAATGGATGAAAAAATGAATGGTCTGCCGCATGTTATTTCATGCGGCAGACCACTTTTCATCTCATAATCTCATCATTCCGATATGAAAGCCCAAACCCGGATCCTGATCCGGACATCCTTCCGAATTAATGGCAGCTGCATCCGCCCTCGCCGTGATCATGATCGTGATCGTGGTGGTCACAGGTCACATCGGGATTGTAGACCAGCTCATTCTTCAGAAATGCTGAAACCACATCGTCCACGCGTCCGCTGGTACCGCCGTAAAACTGGATTCCGTTTCTGCGCAGCACATTCTGGGCGCCGGGTCCGATTCCGCCGCAGATCAGCACATCCACACCCAGCTCCTTCAGGAAACCGATGGTTGATTCGTGGCCGAATGCAGAAGCATCCGCAATACCGGTCTTTACCACCTTACCAGCTTCCACATCGAAGATCTTAAACTCCTCGCAATGTCCAAAATGCTGAAATACCTGCTCATTTTCATACGTAACTGCAATTCTCATGATTATAATCCCCTCTCATTGTATGTATTCGTTTCCGGTAACTGTTCAGAATCAGACAGATTTGAACAGTCAGAGTTTCTGACATATGTCAGTTATTATCATACCATACCCATGAAAGCTTTTCAATCCCTGACAGGAATTTCTTTAAAATTTTTCAATCCCTGACAGGAATTTCTTTAAAATATTACAGTCATTCTGCCTCAAAAATCTCCCGGACCCGGGCAAAATCCGAATAAGTCCCCCGAACGTTACGGTTCAGACGATTCCCGCCTTCCGCAGTTCCTCCAGAATCTCTTCCAGGCTGTCTGCGAAGCTGCACAGCCGGGTCTGTTCCTCAGTCATAAAACCTTCTCCGGCTGCGTGCTGAAGAAGCTCCCGTATCCGCTCATAATAGCCATTGACATTATAAAGGATAATCGGCTTGCTGTGCCGGTTCAGTTCCCGCAGAGTCAGAATTTCGAAAAATTCCTCAAATGTACCGATACCGCCGGGCAATACCACAAATCCGTCAGACAGATCCTCCATCTTCTGCTTCCGTTCCCTCATTGTATCCGTCCAGATCATTTCGCTGCAGTCTTCATAAATGACTCCCGGCTTGTCAAAAAAGCGGGGAGCAACTCCGATGAGAAGACGGTCTTTTCCCACGCTGCGCAGCCCCCTGGCTGCAGCTCCCATCAGCCCCGTTGCTCCTCCTCCGAAAACCATGCCCACAGACGCCTCCCCCAGCTGTCTGCCCAGCTCCCGGGCCGCTTTTTTATAAGAATCATCAATTGCATCGCTGGATGCACCGTAAATGCAGATATTCATTTCACATCTCCTTTCCTGCCGATACGGGTTGCTTTTCCCCATGAAGTGATTTATACTTTTCCTATCTGTTCACCAGAACAATTTTCTGTGAAAGTGAGTATATCCCATATGTTTATTCAAGTCAATGATGTTCAGCTTTATTATGAAATGTACGGCGCATGCGGAAAGCCTTTTATCCTGCTTCACGGCAATGGTGAAAGTTCGGAGATTTTTACCACCCTCGCCGGTCAGCTTTCCCGAGCATACACCGTCTATGCCATAGACAGCCGCGGCCATGGTCAGAGCAGCCCCATCCCGGAGTATCACTATATGGATATGATGGAAGATACGGCTGCATTCATCCGAAAACTGGATCTGGACCGGCCGCTGGTATACGGATTCAGCGACGGCGGCATCACCGGACTGCTGCTTGCCATTTACCACCCGGAGCTGCTCCACGCGCTTATGATCAGCGGCGCCAACACATTTCCCGAGGGTATGACCGATGAATGTCTCAGCGACACCTGCCGGGAGTATGAAGAAACCCGTAATCCCATGATCGGCATGATGATCCGTGAACCTCACATAACCACCACGCAGCTGAAAAGCATCTCCGTACCCGTCCAGGTCATTGCCGGGCAGTACGACGTGATCCGCCCGGAACACACCGAATATATCGCCGATTCCATCCCGGGCAGCCGGCTTTGCCTCATCCCGGAAGAAGACCACAGCAGCTACGTGATCAACAGCCCTCTCCTGTATCCGATTCTGAAGCCGTTTCTGGAGGAACTGGAACAAACCGCAGGTAAATAGCGGGAAAACCGCAGAAAACGCCGCCGGCGGGCGCACGCTAAAACGGGGACTGCATCTCATAAAATACAGTCCCCTTTTCTATGAACAGTATAAATGTTCTGTCCCATCAGTCTAATATTGAGTCAGCGCAACGACCTTCAGGATAATACCGGATTCCACCTGATCCGACTCCTGGAATCTTACCTGCATAATTCCGTCTTCCGTATCCCCGTTATCCAGATACATCTCATAATCAAACGAAAATACTGTTGATTCTGTAAAGTCTTCATTTTCAAATCCGGTGTAATCCACAACAACCGGCTGAACCTCATCCAGCGCCGCATAGTAAGCATCCCCCTTTTTCAGGAGCAGATCGCCATCGGCCTTCAGATCCCGGGAAGTGATGGTATCTCCGAATGCATAGATCAGCAGTTCTTCCAGATAATCCGGCTTAAGCTTCACATAAGAATCGTGATCTTTACCTTTCATGCTTACCTGTTCAAATGTATCGTGATCGAACAGATTCACATAGGCATAGAGATAATTCACTGCCAGATCATTCCCTGATCCATCTCTGTAATAGCGGCTGATATCACTTTCCTGCATGGCCGAAACCATGGCCGCCAGCACATTATCCATGGATGCATAATTATAAACCGTAACATCCTCCGGTGTGAGCTCTTCTTCAGTCGCAGGCTCCGTGCTGCTTTCCGTCAGTACCGTCTTCGCATCATCCTGCGAAATGCCATCCGCATCTTCCGAACCGGTATCTGAAGCCTCATTCTCAGCCTGGTACTCTACTTTCTCAGAACCACTGTCCTTCTGAGCACTCTGACCGGAACAGCCGGCCGCAAAAACTCCCAGGCAAATACACAGGCAAAAAAGCATCCATCGATTTCGTCCTGCTCTTCTCATATAAAACGCCTCTCTTTCAACGCCCCGCCCTGCCGGCGGGGGACTTCCTTACACGGTTATTGTAACATTATTACGAGACGTTTTTCAATATATTTTTTAAAGTCTTCGCAACTGTTCAGAGCCAACCTCGAAAACACTTTGTGTTTCTTCATCATACCAGATAAAGGTATATGCAGATATAGTGACAGAAGCTACCTGCCATAACAAAGAGATGAAAGATCTCATGTGAGCCGAAATTCTGATGCAGTTCGTTGAATACGGAGAGCTTCAGGGCGTAAATGACGCCGCCCACAGTATACATGATGCCCCCCGTCAGCAGCCAGATAAACTGCTGCGGGCTCAGAGCCGCAATGATCTGAGGCAGAGCCAGAATGCAGATCCATCCCATAGCGATATATATAATAGAAGAAAACCATTTCGGACAGGTTACCCAGCAGGCTTTCAGAATCATACCGACTGCTGCCACGATCCATACAGCCGCCAGCATCATCCAGCCGGTGCGATTGTTCAGCATCATCACGCACACCGGTGTATACGTACCTGCAATCAGCACAAAAATCATCATGTGATCGATCTTTTTCAGGATCATATTACCGCCGCCGGGCAGATTAAACGAATGGTAAATCGTACTTGCCGCATACAGCATCAGCATGGACAGCATAAAAACGCTCAGACTGACCATCCCCGCAGTTCCCACATGGGCCGCAGAAGCCTGAATCAGCAGCGGAAACACAGCAAATAAAGCCATAACAAAACCGATAAAGTGAGTCAATGCACTTCCCGGATCCTTTGCCCTGAAAAAATAAGCCGTCTTCACAGAGGACGTCTGAACCATAGTATTACGCATAATAACCCCTCCCTGAAAAATATGATGATGAATGTGTCAAATGAATTTGACGCCATGATACAAACGGATTTCTCCGCGTTTCACGCTCCCGAAATCCTGAAAACATTCGAAATCTGTTTATGATTTATGTCGTAGTCATGTAACATAGTTTTTATTACTACGTGTTGTAATTCTAATACCTTACATTATATTTGTCAAGGTAAAAAATGTGTTTTTTCTGTTAAAAAAGCAGGAGGTTACTGTTCAACCTTTCGCTGAAATTGATTACAGGCAGGCAGAATGGGGTGTTGAGATTTCTTCCGACTGATGCTATAGTAAGGGTGCTGCGGTATTTCCATAACAGGCCGGACAGCCCCCTGTGAAAACTCCGCAGGCCATGACAATGCAGCCGTTCAAAGCCGGTTCCGAAAACACTGCCCGGCTCTGAACAGTTACAGAAATTGTAGGATAGAACAATGAATGATAAATTATTTAACGGATATGGTTATATCTATGAAGTGTATAAAACAAAAAGTTTTTCCAAGGCAGCTGAGAATCTTTTTATCAGCCAGTCCTCTTTAAGTTCCACGATCCGCAAAATCGAAAAACGGATCGGTGTGGAGATTTTTGACCGCAGTACCACGCCCATCGGCCTGACCGAATACGGCGTGGAATACATTAAATCGGTAGAAAAAATCATGGACATTGAAAATGAATTTCAGTCCCATGTGTTTCAGCTGGAAGAACTGATCACCGGCCAGCTGTCCGTGGGAGGCAGCAGCAACTCGCTGAGCCACACCCTGCCGCCGGTGATCTCCGCATTTACCCGGCTGTACCCCGGCGTTTCCCTGCGCCTGATCGAAGGCGGCAGTTACCAGCTGGAAAAGCAGCTGTCCGACGGAATCCTCGATCTGGCAGTAGACAACCGCATCTTCCCGCCGGAACACTTTTCCCGCGTACCGCTGTTTAAGGAACTGCTGCTGCTGGCCGTCCCCAGAAGCTGCAAAATCAATGAACAACTGAAGGATTACCAGCTGACCGCTCAGGACATCCGGGCCCAGAAACACAAACAGGAGGACTTTCCCATCGTCCCCCTGGATCATTTCAAACACGAACCGTTTCTGTTTCTCCGCACCGGCAACGACACCAGGCAGCGGGCAGAAAAACTGTGCAGCTACTACGGCTTCACACCCCACATCATACTGAAACTGGACCAGCAGATGACCGCATACAGTCTGGCCTGCTACGGCGTGGGTCTGACCTTCATCAGCGACTGGGTCATCCTGCACATGAAACCGGACGACAGCCTGATCTACTACCGCCTGGACCCGGAATTCACCAGCCG
>JBJELO010000075.1:0-3656 GCA_051879195.1 Lachnospiraceae bacterium | reverse complement strand
CCATGCTGATTGACAGCTGAGTACTATGTTTTGAGAGAAACGACGGAAGTCAGGTAGCATCCGCAGAATATTATGTCAACCGGTTTTTTCATGTTTTTTGTATTTTTAACTCTGTTCTTATTGCAAGGTTTGTCTGTAAATGTTATAATATAAAAATGTATGCGATTATATAAAGGAGGATATTCCCTATGAAACCATTCTGGATTGTCATGATTGTGATCCTGGTTATTATGGCCGTGATTCTGACTGTCTTATATTTTACAGGCAAAAAACTGGAAAAGAAACAGGCAGAACAGCAGGCGCTTATGGATTCCATGGCTCAGACGGTGAGTCTGATGGTAGTGGACAAGAAACGTATGAAGATCAAAGAAGCTACCGGCCTTCCCAAACAGGTTCTCGAGCAGACTCCCTGGTACCTGAAACGCTCCAAGGTGCCCGTGGTAAAGGTTAAAGTCGGTCCCAAAGTCATGACCATGATGTGCGATGATGCGATTTTCGATCTGCTTCCTTTAAAGACAGAGCTGAAAGCTACCGTCAGCGGTATCTACATTACAAAGGCAAAACCTGTCCGCGGTGCTTTGCTGGCTCCGCCGAAGAAGAAAAAATTTCTGGACAGATTCAAAAAAGAAAGCAGCAATAACTGATACAATAAAAACCCGCAGCGGATCTCCGCTGCGGGTTTTGTCTTCCGGTCACTGTTCAGCACAGCATGCTTTTCTACATACAGGATTTTGCCTCAATCGTAATATCGCTCTCGGAAAAATGCTCATAATTCATCTCCAGCTGATATCTGATCAGCAGCCGGAGATACTCTTCTCTGTTTTCAAAACAGATCTCTCTTGTATCAATCTCAAGTGTAAAGCTTCCGAACGGTGTCTCATAGCTGGACTTTTCTCTGGAATTCTCCGAAAATGACATGACGCTTGCAACTGCGCCGCTTTTTGTTATGGTAACCATCAGCGGATTCTGCTCGATCTTGATCCGGTTATGGCTGACATCCGCTTCATCATCTCCCATCACTTCATCATAGATCAGATACAGAGAATTGTTTTTCTCATAAAGAGTACCGGTGGTCATCACCTCCAGGCTTTCCCAGTCGGCCCCTTTTTCCTTATGCCTGCCCTTTATAGTCAGTAATACCTCTTTTTTCATCTGCCTGTCTCATCATCCTAACGTTCTGCTGCCATGGCAATCAGGCGATCCACCAGTTCTTCCTTTTCAAGACCCCTCGCGCCCCAAAGCATGGGGTACATGCTGATTGCCGTAAAACCGGGCAGCGTATTAATTTCATTAAATACTACAGTTCCGTCTTCACACACGAAGAAATCGACCCTGGACAGTCCGAAGCAGTCCAGCGCTTTGAAAATAGCAAGCGCATAGCTGCGGATAGTTTCCACCGTTTCCTCAGGCATCTCGGGATCGATCACCGTTTTTGATTCCGGGTTGCTGTATTTGGCATCATAGCTGTAGAACACATCGCCTGCCACAATCTCACCAACGCCGCTGGCTTTGGGATCATAAGCACCCAGCACGGCACATTCAATCTCCCGGCCTTTTATCGTTTCTTCTACCAGAATCTTGCGGTCATGTTTCGCAGCCAGTAAAAGCGCATCTTTCAGTTCCTTTCTGTCATGGGCTTTTGAAACACCCTGTGAAGAACCGGCACGGGAAGGTTTTACAAATACCGGGTAAATACGTTCCGATTCCACCCTGTCAAGAACCGCCTCCGCATCGGCTGCCAGTTCCTCACCCAGTACCGGAGTCCATGCTGCCTGCCGCACACCTGTGGTTGCTGCAATGATCTTGGTATAAAATTTATCCATGGAAGCGGCACTGGCCAGAACGCCGCAGCCCACATAGGGAATACCGGCCAGTTCGAACAGCCCCTGGATCGTACCATCCTCTCCATTCAGTCCGTGCAGCACCGGAAAAGCCACATCGATTCTCACAAAAGAAGGCATCTCTCCTTCTTTCTGAAGCATCACACCATGAATACCTCTGTCAGGCAGAATCACCGCCTTCTCTTTACTGCTGTACCAGGCGCCGGAAGCAATATCCTCCACGGAATCTGCTTTCAGCCATTGCCCTTCCTTCGTAATACCAATCATAGTAACATCATATTTATCTCTATTCATTGCACGGATGATTGTCTGTACAGAAACACAGGAAACCTCATGTTCCGAAGAACATCCACCGAAAATCACGGCAACACATGTCTTAGCCATCTGAAAAATCCTCCTTCATCAAATTTATCTCATTTTACACAGAATCCCCGTATAATTCAAGCACTATTATGCCCCAAACCTTTTATTAAGTGCCGCAGTAATCCTTCCGAGATGTTTTAAACGGAAAAAGAAGTGCCCAAAACCTTGCAAAAGTGGAAAAGAGCCTATATAATCAAAGGGCAAACTACTATTTTATAATTTATAAACATAAGAAAGTCAGGATAGAGATACATGAACTTTGATGGAAATCTTGTTTTTCAGAAACAGACCGTTATGAAAATCGATGCCTCCGCCATTGCGCACAATGTACAGGTAATCCGCGAGACCATCGGAAAAGCCCGCCTGATCGCCGTTGTCAAGGAAAACGGCTACGGTATGGGACTGGAACGGGAGTATAATATTCTGAAGAATCTCAATATTGATTTTTTTGCCGTAACCAATGCCAATGAGGCACTTGCGCTGCGGTGTTTCGGCTGCAAAGAGGACATCCTGCTTATGTCTCCATCTCTGAAAAAGAAGGAAGCAGCAGAGCTCTTGCAGAATGATATTATTTTCATGCTGAGCAGCATGAAGCAGGCAGCCCTTTTAAAAGAGCTTGCAGAAGAAACAGGCCTCACCCCCCGGGTTCATCTGGCCATTGAAACAGGTATGGGACGCTACGGTTTCCTCTGGAACCGGATTCCGGACCTTTCATCACTGCCCGCTTTTCTGAAAATCGAAGGCTGCTACAGTCATCTGAATGGAAAGCCCGCAGGATATGAAAAGGAAGCCCGCAGGCAGCTGGACCATCTGCTGACCGCCACTGAGACCCTCAAAAAGCAGGGGATCGATCCCGGCATCCGCCACATCTGCAATTCAGCCGCCACCATGTCCCTGGGAGCCCTGGGCCTGGATGCGGTCAGATGCGGTTCCGCCATTCTGGGCAAATGTGCCCGCGGCGGCTCCCGCCTGAAGAATTCGGTCTGGCTGGAAGCACCCATCTGTCTGACAGCCGAGCTTCCCAAAGGCAGTACCGTGGGCTATCAGGCATGCGCCGTGTTAAAACGCGATTCCCGTCTGGGTCTGGTACGTGCCGGCCACGGCGACGGAATTATGCTGGGCTATGCAGATGATCCAGAACCGCTGGTTCACGGTATTATTCACCTGGTTGCTGTAAAACTGTTAAAAAACCGTTACCGGAAAACCGTTCTGGTAATCTCCCAACATAATGGCAAAAAGGCCCGCGTTCCCTATGTGGGACGCAGCGGTGTGGCGCACGTCATGATCGATCTGACAGACACACCTTTTGCCGAAGGTGACATTGTTCAGTTTAATGTCAATCCGTTATTTGTACATCCCTCCATTCCCAAAGAAGTGGAATCATTGTAAGACGTTATAAAGGAGTAATTATATTATGTACGAAATTATAGGTCCCGAAAATCACGAGGAGTT
>JBJELO010000074.1:0-3677 GCA_051879195.1 Lachnospiraceae bacterium | reverse complement strand
AACAATGCTCATTATTTTTACCTCCTCTTTGTTTGCTTTATACTAAATCCTTTTCGTAATACAGGGCACCTGATTGCTGTTGATCAGTCCCCTTTCGACTTTCCCCCTGAAGAAAAGTTCGGATATAGCTTCAATCATTTATCATAGCTTTATGCGTTTTAAACAGCCATGTATATTTTCATGTACATGACTGGTAAAATATATCCTAATTTTTATTTATTTTCAAACCCCTCAATCGTCATATTGCTTATATTTTACCATTAACCGGACAAATTAACAATCATTTGTGTTTTCAGTGTCTATTTATAGTTATTTTCTATATGTGTTTTTGCACTGTTTTTTATATAAAATTGAACATATTTGTACATATTTTACATTTTATACTCCTGTTTTCAAGTAATTCAATTTTATGTTCAATTTATCAATATTTACGCTAATTTCCAATGTGAATTTTTGTTTATTATTTTCCGCAGTTTTTTAAGTTTTTTCTGAGTTTTTTATATTTCCCATACAAAAACTAGGTTTTATTTTATATTTACAAACCAATTCCATTCACTTTTGGCTCATAATCCGCATAAAAAATGCACATATGATAAAAATTGAAAAACTAACTGTTTCCTGATACAGCAAAAAAAGGAAGATATCTGCTATAAAAGCGGTGATATCTTCCTTCTCATGCATTTCAGGCCTTATCCGCAGGTCGGAAACAACTTGAAATTCTATGCTTTTTCAATATTGATTGCACATACTTTGTACTCGGGAATGCGTGCATATTTATCCAGAGCCGCATTGGTCAGCCAGTTTGCATTGCCGTCCGGGAAATGGAACGGCATCCAGGATTCACCGGGTGATGTCTTGGTTCCGACTCTTGCGGTACTTTCAATCTGCCCGCGTCTGGAGGATACTTTTACACGGTCTCCATTCTGAATTCCCAGTTTTTCCGCATCCACAATGTTCATCTCGATAAAGGATTTTCCTTCGATTTCCATGAGGCCCGGTGTTCTTCCGGTCATTGCTCTTGTGGTGTAGTGATAAAGGATACGTCCTGTCATCAGAATGATCGGATAATCTTCATCGGGAAGTTCTGCACTGGGTACATATTCTGCAGGATAGAACCAGCCGAGTCCTCTGGAGAATTTGCCCACATGCATGATAGGCGTACCGGGATGATCCTTGCCGGTGCAGGGCCACTGAAGTCCTTTTCCGCCAACTTCTTCGCTGTCGAGACGCTCATGGCTGATACCTGCAAATGAAGGTGTCAGGGAAGCGATCTCATCCATAATCTGAGCGCTGGTCAGATAAGGCTGAGGATACCCCATACGGTTCATCAGGTCGATGATAATATCGGTATCCAGTCTCATATTGCCTTCCACCGTAACGGCTTTGCGGACACGCTGTACGCGGCGCTCCGTATTGGAGAAGGTTCCTTCTTTTTCCGCATAGCTCATACCGGGCAGGATGACATCGGCCAGCTGAGCGGTTTCTGTCATGAACAGTTCCTGAATTACAAAGAAGTCAAGACTCTTTAAAGCTTTCAGAATATGTGTGGTATCTGCATCGGTTACAACCGGATCTTCACCGTAGATATACAGACCTTTGATCTCGCCGGAAATCATCTTCGGGAAGCAGTCGGTAGCGTGGGTACCATGTTCCTTCGGAAGCTCTACGCCCCAGGCCTTTTCAAATTTGGCAATGACATCGGGATTTTTAACCTTCTGATAGCCGGGGAAGTCGCCGGGCTGTGCACCCATATCGCAGGCACCCTGTACGTTGTTCTGACCACGGAGAGGATTTACACCGCAGCCCGGACGGCCCAGCTTACCAACCATCATGGCCATGTTGGACATGGACATAACGCCTTCTGTGCCGGTGGAGTGTTCCGTTACACCGAGACAGTAGATGATGGGAGCTTTATCTGCTTTTGCATACAGACGTGCAGCTGCTCTCAGTTCTTCTGCATCGATATGGCAGATTTCAGCAACCTTTTCCGGTGTGTAATCCTTAACGATTTCTGCCAGTTTTTCAAATCCTTCGGTTCTTTCCTCGATAAACTTCTTATCGATCAGATTTTCCTCAAGGAATACATTCATCATACCGTTGGCAAATGCAACGTTGGTACCGGGTTTCAGTTTCAGATGGATATCAGCCTTCTTTGCCAGATCGATATCACGGGGATCCACCACGATCAGCTTCGTTCCGCGGGCAACTGCCTGACGGATCTGCATGCCGACTACGGGATGAGCGTGTTCCGGATTGGAACCAACCAGCATGATTACATCCACATCATTGGTGATATCGCCGATGGGATTGGTCATGGCGCCGGAACCCAGTGTCATAGCCAGACCTGCTACAGAAGCAGAGTGGCATACGCGGGCACAGTTGTCCACATTGTTGGTTCCGAAGCAGGTACGTACCATCTTCTGAACCATGTAGATATCTTCATTGGGTGATCTGGAGCAGGCAAAACCAGCCAGAGAATCGGGGCCGTATTTTTTCTTGATTTCCATAAATCTGGAAGCCACCAGATCCAGCGCTTCATCCCAGCTTGCCTCTCTGAATTCGCCGGTTTCACGGTTCCTGATCAGAGGAGTCTTGATACGGTCGGGCGAATGAACGAAATCGAAGCATCCGCTGCGGCCTTTTACGCAGAGCAGACCTTTGTTGGAAGGACCGTTTGCAGCTTCTGTATCAACGATCTTGCCGTCTTTTACGATCAGATAATACTGGCAGCCGGTTGCGCAGTGGGGACAGGTGGTAAGAACTTTCTTCTCCACTTCCCAGGGTCTGTAATTTTTGCGGCGTTTCATGGTCAGCGCGCCGGTCGGGCAGGCCTGAACACAGTTGCCGCAGGATTCACAGTTGCTGTCTCTCCAGTCAACGCCGAATGCAGTGCTGACTGTTGCAGCAAAACCGCGCTTTGTGGTATCAATGGCACCGCGTCCTACGATCTTCTGACAGGTATTGACGCAGCGATGGCACAGAATACACAGGTTGGGATTGTAGGTAAAGAACGGATTCGTGTCATCAATCGGTTTATCCACACGCTCTCCCATAAAAGAGGATTCTTCCACACCATATTTGAAACACAGATCCTGCAGCTTGCAGCTTCCGTTTGATCCGCAGGAGAAGCAGTTTGTCTTATGGTTGGATAACATCAGTTCAAGGATACCCTTTCTTGCTGCAATAACTCTTTCGCTTTCCGTATATACTACATTGCCGTCTGCTGCCGGGAAGGAACATGCTGTAACCAGCTTGGGCATTCCTTCAATTTCTACCATACAGATACGGCAGGATGCTTCCGGAAACAGGTCTTTTATATAACATAATGTGGGAATGGCAACTCCGGCTTTTTCTGCTGCCTGCAGGATGGTTGTGCCGGGCTCTACCTGTATAGTAATCCCATTAATTGTAACGTTAATCATACAATATCCCTCCTTATTTCTTATAAACAGCAGATTTCTTACATTTTGTCATACATACGCCGCACTTCACGCACTTCGTTGTATCGATGGTGTAAGGTTTCTTCTTCTCACCGGAAATCGCTTCTGCAGGGCAGTTCTTTGCGCAGAGGCCGCATCCGATACATTTTTCAGGGTCGATATTGTAGCTCAGCAGAGATTTGCACTTGCCGGCAGGACATCTCTTGTCCACGATATGGGCTACATATTCATCACGGA